>JAGWQH010000082.1 GCA_028870115.1 Candidatus Methylomirabilota bacterium | reverse complement strand
CGCCGTTGACCGCATTGGCGCCCCAGAGGGTCCCGCCAGGTCCGCGGATGACCTCGATCCGGTCGATATCCTCGAGGAGGGTGTCCTGCACGTCCCAGAAGACCCCGGCGAACAGCGGCGTGTAGACGCTCCGTCCATCAATGAGAACCAGGAGCTTGTTCGCAAAGGCGTTGTTGAACCCGCGAGTGGAAATGGCCCATCGGTGAGCATTGATCTGCGCGACCTCAACACCCGGCGCCAGGCGCAGGGCTTCCGGGATGCTCGTGACACCCGATCGACGGATCTCCTCCCCCGTAATCACGTAGGCCGCCGCCGCAGCGTCCCATAGGCTCTCCCCCTTCTTGGATGCCGACGTGATCTCGATGTTCATGAGCTGCTCGATCGTGAGCGCTGTGAGGTTGGATGGGAGCGGCTCGGCCCATGCGGAGAGTCTCATCCACCCGATGATGAGGGCTGAGATGAGCCACACTCTCCCGACGCTTCCCTTCATCGCTTCCCTCCTTGACCTTAACACCACATCGTAAGAACCGCTTTCTTAAAGTCAAATCACTTCGCCATTGACTATCTGAAGTGAATATGAATGTCAACATTATAATAGAACTCATAAAACAACTATTTTTGTCTTAGTGAAGGAACCTAGCCAACTGTTCACGCTGTAATGTGAGGTAAGAGGGTTATTTGGCGCTTTTGAGACGAGGTTGAGGCGAATGCGCACATAGCGGCTGCTGTGCGCGTCTCCACCCCCAGCTTCTCGAAGATATGCTCCAGATGCTTCTGTACGGTCCGTGGGCTCGTACCGAGGATCTGTCCGATCTCAGCATTGGTTTTCCCATCGGTAACCCAGGTGAGCACCTCCACCTCGCGGCGCGTCAGGCCGAAGCGTTTATAGAAGCTGTTGTCGTACATCCAGCCATTGCTGTCCATGTTCACGCGTATCTCCTCTGCTTCAGCCGCCGTGTGAACTGCTCTTCGTCGCTGATCGTTCGGTGCCGTTACGTTTACTCCTTCCCTGCGCCAGCGTCGCATCGCTCCGTACCACGATCACCATGGCCGGAGTCGATGATCATTTTCACCGGATTACACAGCCACCCGAATCTTCGAGTGCCCTGCGGTAGGCCATTGCAATCGGGTCCTTCGACCGTCCAATCTGACCGGACTCACTCGCATTTGAGAGTGCTTTGCAGAAGCTCTCTGCAATCGGGTCGTTTGCCTGCCCGTTATCAGCGGAGCGACCCGAATCTTCGAGTGCCCTGCCGTAGGCCTCCGTAACCGGGTCGTCGGCCTCTCCAAAGAAAGCAGCGGCGCACACGACGCCATCCCGATTGACCACAGTGGCCCACATATTCAGTCCGAACCCGCCGCTGCCGAGCGCACCCATTGCGGTGTGCAACGCAGCCCGCAGTTGGGCACGGGACGGCGAGCCGTGGCACTGGGCCGCCTGAGGGGCCGCGAAGGAACTGGTCGTGAACGTCAGAATGCCAAGAAGAGCTACTACTGCGCTGAACCACACCTTGTTACACCTATTGTTCGACATCATGGTGTCAACCTCCTCTCATCTACGTTCATGTTATCCACTACCGTCTCCGTTCTCTAATCCCGCCGCCTTCTACCCGTCCTCCGACACTGTGCCCACAGCGGTTTCGGTTGCCGGGAGCTCGGGGAACAGCGAGGCCGCCGCAAGCCCAGCAGTCACGATCACTTTCATTGTCAACCGCCTCACATTCATCCCGCCATTCTGTGAGCTAAATACACTTAAAGTTAATCCTTAGGATGGATTCGCCTCTTATCGCAACAGATACTCTTGTTAACAAGCCGCATGCCAAAATCAACATCTCATCGCAGATTTATCTAACTATTTGTTTTTAAGGTATTCTAGCGATACGCTGTGCTGACGGCAGGCGAGGATCAGATGCGAGAAGTGGCTGTTGCATGAAACGGGATGTTTCAGTCGGTTTCAGCCTGAAACATTAGCCATTCGCGGATTCAGTAGTCGACGTGATAAGCTTTTCTCCGTGAGAGGAGTGGTGAAGGGTAGAGATGGAACAGTTGGGCACTCTTGACAACCTGTCTGAAATCGCCTACGGTTGTCCGGGATGAGCGTAGCTCGTGGACTGCGATCTTGTGGGTCAAGGAGGGTTGGCATGGCGGAGAGGACAGCGGAACGGGGGGACGGGAAAGAGCGGGAACGCGCGCTGGATCTGGCAATCGCCCAGATTGAAAAATTATACGGTAAAGGTGCCATCATGAGAATGGGCAGTTCCGGTGCGCTCGTGCCCATTGCGGCTATTCCCACCGGCTCGCTGGAACTGGACGCTGCGCTGGGAGTAGGGGGAGTGCCACGGGGCCGCGTCATCGAGATCTTTGGGCCGGAGTCTTCCGGAAAGACAACATTAGCGCTGCACATCATCGCCGAGGCGCAGCGAATGGGTGGCTCCGCCGCTTTCGTAGATGCCGAACACGCGCTGGACGCCGCCTATGCCCGATCCCTGGGGGTAAGCATCGATGACGTACTGATCTCCCAACCGGATACGGGGGAGCAAGCCCTCGAGATTACCGAGGTCCTGGTTCGGAGCGGAGCCATCGATGTCGTTGTAATCGACTCGGTCGCCGCCCTCGTGCCTCGGGCCGAGATCGACGGCGAGATGGGTGAACCGACGATGGGCCTTCAGGCCCGACTGATGTCTCAGGCGCTCCGGAAGCTCACGGCGGCTATCAGTAAGTCCAAGACCTGCGTGATTTTCATCAATCAACTTCGAGAGAAGATCGGGGTTATGTTCGGCAATCCCGAGACCACGACCGGGGGCCGGGCCCTGAAGTTTTATTCGTCGGTCCGGCTTGACATCAGGAGGATCTCAAGCATCAAAGAAGGGGAGGATGTGGTAGGGTCGCGTGTGAAGGTCAAGGTGGTCAAGAATAAGGTCGCCCCTCCTTTCAAAGAGGCGGAGTTCGACCTGATTTACGGTGAGGGGATCTCTCGGACCGGAGGCCTGTTGGATCTTGGTGTCGAACACAAGATTATTGAAAAGAGCGGCTCCTGGTTCTCTTATGCCGGAGAGCGGATCGGCCAGGGACGGGAGAACGCCAAACGCTTTTTGAAGGAGAACTCCGCCCTCTGCGACGAAATCGAAGGAAAGGTGCGTGCGGCCTTAGGGATGACCGGCGCCGGCGAGGCGGCAGCAATATCGCAGGCGCGTTGACGCCTCGCGGGCTGAATGGTACCATTTAATGAATGGAGCAGTCGTTAGAGGGATGCCTTTCGACCTTGATGGGCTGCTGAGACTGGCCATCGAGCGACGCGCCTCTGATCTCCACCTGAAAGTCGGCGCCCCGCCTGTCCTACGGATCGATCATCAGCTCGTTCCAGTGCAGGACCGACCCTACCTGACCGAAGCCGATCTCGATACGACGGTCGGCCTTGTGGCGACGGAGCCGCAGCGACAGCGGTTTTCGCAATATCGGGAACTCGACGTCAGCTACGGCGTTGCCGGGCTGGGACGGTTTCGGACCAACCTCTTTCAGCAACGGGGAATGGTGGGGGTTACCTTTCGGGTCATCCCGCTCAAAATCGAAGCGATTGAAGAGCTGAATCTCCCGCCAATCATCGGGAAACTGGCGATGGAGCCCAGGGGGATGGTGTTGGTTACCGGCACCGCAGGAAGCGGGAAATCGACAACCCTGGCAGCGATGATCGGTCATATCAACAGCAATAGAACCGGCCACATCGTAACCATCGAGGACCCAATCGAGTTCCTCCACCCGGACAATCGGTGCTTGATCAACCAGCGGGAAGTCGGGATTGATACGGAGTCGTTCGCCGTCGCACTGCGCAGCGCACTTCGCCAGGATCCGGATGTGATCCTGGTGGGAGAGATGCGCGACTTCGATACAATCAGCACGGCTATTGTGGCTGCCGAGACAGGCCACCTGGTCTTGAGCACCTTGCACACCATCGATGCCGCCGAAACGGTCAACCGCATCATCGCGATCTTTCCGCCCTACCAGCAGGAGCAGGTCCGGTTGCAACTCGCGTCGCTGCTTCGTGGTATCATCTCGATGCGCCTCATTCCACGGGCCGACGGCAGGGGCCGCGTACCGGCAGTCGAAGTTATGGTTGCAACCGCCACCATTCGGGAATGCATCGCTGACTCCGACAAGACCAGAAACATTCCGGAGGTCATCGCAGCCGGGACATCAGAATATGGGATGCAGACCTTCGATCAATCGCTCATGAGTCTGTACCAGCAAGGTCTGGTGAGCTACGAGGAGGCGCTGAGGTGGAGCAGCAACCCCAACGACTTCGCTCTCAAGATTCGAGGGATCGAGAGCGGGGTGGACCAACCCTGGACCTCGGAACGAAAGGGAGGCTTTCGCGAACGGAAGCTTCACTGAAGCCGAAGTCCGCTGAGGCGGCGTACAAGGTCAGCGTACGCCTCCTCACCGCTCGGGATAGAACACGCGCTGAGCTTGCTCGCGTGCTGGCGGTTAGAGGATTTGCGAGGACTGAGTCACAGGTAGCGATCGATCGGTTGCAGGAGGAAGGATACCTGAACGACCGACGATTCGCGACCGCCTGGGCCAGGAGCCGCCTGCAGACCAAACCGATGGGGCCGCATCGCCTCAGCAAGGAACTCGAAACCAAGGGAGTTGAGGCGCAACTCGTGCGCGAGATCCTGGAAGAGGTCTACGAAGAGGGAGAAGAGCCGGCGGCCCGCCGGGCTATGGCAGGTAAGCTTTCGGCGCTTGGGCGTCTGTCGGCTCCATCTCGAACCCTTTCGGTGGCGCGGTTTCTTCACCGAAGAGGATTTTCAGCCGACATCATCTGGCGGCTGCTTCACGACGAGCAACAGGAGTAGCGGGACACGTTATGTCGCGATGGACGGGCGGAGAGATCCGCGAACGGTTCTTACGGTTTTTTGAGCGGAACGACCATACGGTGGTTGCCAGTTCCTCATTGGTCCCGGTCGGCGATCCGACGCTGCTCTTCACCAATGCGGGGATGGTGCCGTTTAAAGGGGTTTTCCTGGGGGCCGATCCGCGTCCTTATCGGCGCGCCGTCTCGATTCAGAAGTGTTTGCGCGTCAGCGGCAAACATAATGATTTGGAAAATGTCGGTCGCACCGCCCGTCACCACACCTTTTTTGAGATGCTCGGCAACTTCTCCTTCGGCGATTACTTCAAAGAGGGCGCCATTGAATATGGCTGGGCGTTTCTGACTCGGGAGCTTGAACTGCCGGCCAATCGGCTCTGGGTCACCGTGTACGAGGATGATGATGTGGCGTCCGAACTGTGGCAAAGGCTCACCGGTCTGCCGTCCGATCGTGTCGTCCGTCTGGGGGAAAAGGATAATTTTTGGTCGATGGGTGAGACAGGTCCCTGTGGGCCCTGTTCAGAGTTAATCTTCGACCAGGGTCCGACGATCGGTTGCGGACGGCCGACCTGTAATATTGAGTGCGGCTGCGATCGCTATCTGGAACTGTGGAATCTGGTGTTCATGCAGTACAATCGCGATGCCTCTGGGACGCTTACGCCCCTGCCGAAGCCAAGCATCGACACGGGAGCCGGGCTGGAGCGGGTGACCGCGGTCTGCCAGGGAGTGAAGAGCAATTTTGAGAGCGACCTGATCCGGCCGCTGATCGAGACGGTGGAGGAACTCTCGCAGAAGCAATACGGAGCGGACGAGAAGGATGATGTATCAATGCGAGTCATCGCCGATCACGCGAGGGCGGTGACCTTCGCGCTGGCGGACGGTGTGCTGCCCAGCAACGAGGGGCGAGGCTACGTACTGCGCCGTATCCTCCGGCGCGCGCTCCGACATGGCCGCCTCCTGGGATTGAACGAGCCGTTCCTGGCCTCTACCACCGACAAGGTGATCGACCTGATGACGGACGCCTATCCGGAGTTGCCGGCGAGTCGGGCACATGTCGCGCGCCTCGCCTGGATCGAGGAGGACCGGTTCGGTATTGTGCTGCGCGAGGCATTGCCTCGACTGCACGACCTGATCCAGAACGTCAAATCTCAGACGACGGAGCAGGCCATCCTTCCAGGATCAAAGCTCTTTGAGCTGTACGATACATACGGAGTGCCGCGGGACCTGATCGATGAGATCGCCACTGAGCAGTCAGTCGGATGCGATTGGGGCGGGTTCGAGACGGAGTTGAAACGCCAGCGCGATATGTCGCGGGCGTACCTGAAAGCGTTCGGTGATGTCCAAGGAGTCGCAGAAGCGTTCCATGATGTTGCAAAGACGAGGCGAACAGTATTCCTGGGCTACGAGCGCGTGGAACTGCAGGCATCGGCAGTTGCAGTCATCGCTGACGGCAAACAGGTCGATCGGATCATCGCGGGGCAGGAAGGCGAGGTGATACTTGACCGGACTCCCTTCTATGCAGAATCTGGCGGGCAGGTGGGTGATACCGGGTACCTTCGAGGTGACACGGTCCTGGCGGAGGTCCTGGACACCAAACGGCCGCTTACGGGATTGATCGTCCACCGAGTTCGGGTAAATCGGGGTGAGATCAAGAGAGATCAGCGGCTCCTGGCTTCAGTTGATGTGAGCCGACGCGATACGACGGTCAAGAACCATACAGCAACCCACCTCGTTCACGCAGCGCTCCGACAGATCCTCGGAGATCATGTGCGACAGGAGGGTTCGCTGGTTGCACCGGACCGCTTGCGCTTTGACTTCCGGCACTACGGGCCCGTGAGTCTCGCCGAGATTACACAGATCGAGGAGATGGTCAATACGAAGCTCTGGGCCAACCTGCCGGTGACGGTCGAAGAGATGCGGTTGGATGAGGCACTGGCGAGAGGCGCGCTGGCGTTCTTCGGCGACAAGTATGGCGACGAGGTGCGGGTGGTCAGCGTTGTCGACTTCAGCATCGAACTGTGCGGAGGCACCCATACGAAGGCGACAGGGGAGATCGGCCTGTTCAAGATCGCTCATGAGACAGGCGTCGCGGCCGGGATACGGCGGATCGAGGCCTTGACGGGGCCTGGCGCCTTCCAGCACCTGAAGCGTGAGGGAGAGGTCCTGCGGGAATCGGCCGATCGGCTGAAGAGCAAGCCGCTTGAAGTACCGGAAAAGGTTGATCGCCTCTTCGACTCTACCCGCGCCCTCGAGCGGGAGGTCCAGCAACTTCGGGCCAAGCTGGGCGCGGAGATCGCGGAGGAGTTGCTGAAGCACGCGACCCAAGTCGCCGGGGTTACGGTTGTGGCAGGTCAGGCCGAGCGGTGTGATCAACGGGCTCTACGGGAACTTGCCGATCGACTGAAGGCCAAGATCGGCAGCGGGGTGATCGTCCTGGCAACGTCCTCGGATGGACGGGTAGGCTGGGTGGCGGCCGTGACGCCGGATCTCACCTCGCGGCTGCACGCCGGAAAACTGGTGAAGGAGATAGCAAGCATCACCGGCGGGAGCGGGGGCGGGCGGCCTGATCTTGCCGAAGCGGGCGGAAAGAATCCCGATGAGTTGGATCGAGCACTTCGGCTTGTTCCGGAACTGATCAAGCGGGCTCTCACATGAGCCCGTTCAGGCGCCCATTTCCCTTGCAGATCGCCGCCAGCCATGGTATAAATGAGTAAAATTATTCATCAAATACCCTGTTGTACGCGGTGTGAACGATGATACCGATTGCACGGGAGGGGTGGCCGTTTATCCTCATACCGCTGAGCGTGGCTGTCATCCTATGGGTTGCGGGATGGCACAGTGGTAGCGTTACAACACTTGTGTTGGCTGTGCTGGTGGCGCTATTTTTTCGTGATCCGCCACGCGACATTCCGAAGGGTGAGGGACTGATTCTTTCCCCCGCTGATGGGACCGTCGTCCAGGTCACCCGGTATATCGGCTCTGAGTTGCGAGAGCCGGCCACCCAGATCAGCATTTTCCTGTCGGTTCTCGATGTGCATATCAACCGCGCTCCGTTTCCCGCAGTGGTCGAAGAGGTGAAGTACAGACCGGGGACGTTTCGGCTCGCGTGGCAGTCTGAGGCGTCGGCAGACAACGAACAGAATCTTATTGCG
Organism: Candidatus Methylomirabilota bacterium; assembly: GCA_028870115.1. Lineage (NCBI taxonomy): Bacteria > Methylomirabilota (SeqCode) > Candidatus Methylomirabilota bacterium. The sequence goes on along the minus strand of JAGWQH010000082.1, from coordinate 145,983 downwards.
CTGAAGGCGCCGGAGGGTCGACTGTTGGTGAAACAGATCGCAGGCTTTATCGCGAGACGCATTGTCTGCCGGGTCGTTTCCGGACAAAAGCTTGAGGCCGGGGAGCGAATCGGAATGATTCGATTCGGATCACGCGTCGATCTCATTATTCCGGCGCGTGCGGAGCTTTTCGTGAAGCGCGGAGATCGTGTGTATGGAGGAACTACTGTGATGGGGGCGCTCCGATGAGAAGGGGCCGTCGCCGGAGGGGAGTCTACCTCCTGCCAAGCTTGCTGACCATCAGCAGCCTGCTATGCGGGGTCTACGCGATCGTCGCCGTCTACAATGACGATTACACCCGCTCGGCCATCGCGATTCTTGTTGCGCTGATTCTGGACGGCCTTGATGGGGCTGTCGCCAGGCTGACCAATACTCAGAGCGACTTCGGCGTGCAGCTCGATTCGTTGGCGGACCTGGTCGCTTTCGGCGTCGCGCCTGCTATTCTCTCTTATGCATGGGCAATCAAACCCTATACCAAGATGGGATGGTTGTTCGGATCGATCATCCCGACAGCGCTGTTCGTGTCGAGTGGCGCGTTCAGGTTGGCGCGCTTCAATGTTCAGACGCAGACGCTCGACAAGCGCTATTTTGTCGGTCTCCCGATTCCGGCGGCCGCAGCGGTAATCGCCTCCTTTGTGCTTTTCATGCGAGAGTCGCCTTCGCTGGTCCTCTTTCAGCGCGAGTGGCTCTCAGATCGGATGACGTCTGCGTTCATAGTCGTCATCGTCTATGCCCTATCATTCTTAATGGTCTGTCGACTCCGGTATCGTAGCCTGAAGGGGATCGAGATCAAGAAGCGCCAACCCTTTGCGCTCCTCATCGGCCTGACACTCGTGGTCCTGGTCATCGCTTCAGAGCCCAGCTTGGTGGCCTTTTCATTCTTTTTTCTCTATGCCCTGTCCGGCGTCATTCGCTTGATCCCGCCAATCAGAAGACACGTGTCAGAGCCGGTGGAGCGTCTAATCGGCGGAGAAGGCGGACCGTAAGGAGACAGGCCCGTTTCGTTGCCGCAAGAGGCAGCAACAGGGGCGTAGTAACGCGACGATAGCTGGGGAAAGAGATGGGCAAGCACATTGTAATCTTCGACACCACGCTCAGGGACGGCGAGCAGGCGCCTGGCTGCAGCATGAATACCAGGGAGAAACTGGAGATGGCCAGGCAACTGGCGCGCCTGAAAGTCGACGTCATCGAGGCCGGCTTCGCCATCGCCTCAGAAGATGACTTCGAGGCGGTCAAGACGATCGCCCAGAACCTGAAGGGCGGACCGATCATTGCCAGTCTCTGCCGGACTCGCGATATCGACATCGACCGCTCCTGGGAGGCATTGAAATATGCCGATCGCTCACGAATTCATATTTTCATCGCCACCTCCGAGATTCACATCACGTACAAGCTGAAATCAACCCAGGAGGAGGTCCTGCAGGCTGCCATTACGGCGGTGAAGTATGCAAGGCGCTATACCGATGATGTCGAGTTCTCGCCTGAGGACGCCCATCGAAGCGAGCAGGATTACCTCTGCAAGGTCGTGGAAGAGGTGATCAAGGCAGGCGCTACTACAATCAACATTCCCGATACGGTCGGCTATGGTGTCCCCTGGGAGTTTGGAGCGCGGATCAAGAATCTGTTCGATCGAGTGCCTAATATCGATAAGGCGGTAATCAGTTGCCATTGTCACAACGACCTTGGGCTGGCGGTGGCGAACTCGCTTGAGGCGATCCGAAATGGCGCGAGACAAGTCGAGTGTACCATTAACGGAATCGGTGAGCGCGCCGGCAACGCCTCTCTCGAAGAGATCGTAATGGCGCTTCGGACGCGGAAAGACCTGCTCGACTTCGAGACCGGCATCAACACGGAGGAGATCTACCGATCCAGCAAGCTCCTGACCAGCATCATCGGGATCCCCGTCCAGCCGAATAAGGCCATTGTCGGCGCCAACGCCTTCGCGCACGAGGCCGGCGTACACCAACACGGCATGCTGCAGAAGCCGCTGACCTATGAGATCATGACGCCGGAATCGGTGGGGGTGCCTCAGAGTCGACTGGTCCTGGGCAAGCACTCCGGACGGCACGCCTTCAAGAAGCGACTGGAAGAGCTTGGCGCGATACTGCCTGAAGAGGCTGTTAATAGGGCCTTTGTCCGGTTCAAGATCGTGGCCGACAAGAAGAAAGAGGTATTCGACGACGACCTGCTGGCCATCGTCGAGGAGGAGGCCCTGGCCGCCGGCGAGACCTATACCCTCGATTATTTGCAGTTCACCAGCGGCATGAATATCGTTCCCACTGCGACCGTGCGGCTCAAGCGGGACAATGAGATCTTCCAGGAATCAGGCTGGGGGGATGGTCCGGTGGATGCGGCCTACAAAGCGATCGATCAGATCACAAAGGTCCAAGGGCGACTGGCTGACTACTCGATCAGGGCGATCACAGCAGGGAAGGATGCATTGGGCGAGGTGGTTCTGAAGCTGGAGGTCAATGGCCATACCGTGATCGGCAGAGGAACCTCGACCGATGTCATTGAGGCCAGCGTGAGAGCCTACCTGAACGCAGTCAATAAGATTGTCGGCGCGGCGCGGCCGCTCAAAGATATGGCCGCGCCAAAGGGACTGTAGGCGCGAGGGCGTGATATGGCGAACAGAACGTATACGGTAGCGGTCGCGGGAGCCACCGGCGCAGTCGGAGAAACGATGCTTCGACTGCTCGAAGATCGGAACTTTCCCATTCGACATCTGAAGCTTTTGGCCTCCGATCGCTCCACCGGAAAGAGCCTGACCTTTCGCGGGGATGAGATCAAGGTTGAGCGGCTTGAGGAGCGTTCGTTTCACGGGATTGAGATCGCTCTGTTTTCCGCCGGTGCGACCCGCAGTCAGCAGTTCGCTCCGGCAGCCGTCAGGGCCGGTGCGGTTGTCATCGATAACAGCTCCGCGTTCCGGATGGAGCCTGATATCCCGCTCGTGGTTCCTGAGATCAACCCGGACGCGCTTGCCGGGTATCAGACCCGCGGCATCATCGCCAACCCGAACTGTACCACGATCGTCATGCTCATGCCGCTCAAGCCGCTGCACGACTATGGCCGGGTCAGGCGCGTCATCGTCTCAAGCTACCAGGCGGTGTCCGGCGCTGGTGCGAAGGGGATCGAGGAGCTGAGACGGCAAACACTGGCCTGGGCCAGTGGTAAGCCGATCGAGATCAGCGCGTTTCCCAAACAGATTGCGTTCAACGTTATTCCCCACATCGATTCGTTCCAGCCGAACGGCTACACGAAAGAGGAGTTGAAGCTTGTCTTCGAGACTCGGAAGATCCTCGGGGACGAATCGATCGGCGTCTCGCCTACGACCGTGCGTGTCCCCGTCTTTACAGCCCATTCGGTCGCCATGAACGTCGAGACGGAACGGAAGATCGGGGTAGACAAGGCCAAAGAGTTACTCTCCAAGATGCCGGGGCTTGTCGTGCTCGATGAACCGAAAGCGGGCCGCTACCCGGTACCGCTCCTCGCGGCGGGTAAGGACGACTGCTTTGTAGGTCGGATCAGGGAAGATCTTACGAACGATCATGCCCTCAACCTCTGGGTAGTGGGAGACCAGCTTCGAAAGGGGGCGGCCCTGAACGCTATCCAGATTGCCGAGCTGTTAATCGATCGTTATCTTTGAACGGTCCCTCCTTGAGCTTCGCAGATAATCCGTGAACAGGAGCGCAGAATCGGCGCTCCTGTTCGTGTTTCTACTGCAAGCGCATTATAAGAGTCGTGTCATTGCGAGGAGCGCAGCGACGAAGCAATCTCGCGGTAAAAGTGCGCGGTGAGATCGCCGCGCTCCATTCGGTCGCTCGCAATGACCATATAGCAGTATGCAGCAGGTTTGCTATGGATGGCGATGCCGACGTTTAAATTGACAATTGAATATGACGGGACCAACTATCATGGCTGGCAGGTCCAGCCTGGGATGACGACCATTCAAGGCACGTTACAGGAAGCCGTTAAGCGAATTGTCGGGAAAGACATTCATGTGATGGGCGCGGGCCGGACCGATGCCGGCGTCCACGCCCTTGGTCAGGTCGCGAGCCTTCGCGCTGAATTTTACCATCCACCGGACACCTTTCGGCGAGCCCTGACCAGCGCGCTGCCGCCAGATATTGTCGTTACGGCAGTAGAGGAAATGGACGGCGACTTTCATGCCCAATACTCGGCTCACTGGAAGCGGTACCGGTATAGCCTGCTCACGCGGCCGTACCCATCCGCCATTGAGCGTCGCTACACCTTTTTTGTTCCTTACGCTCTACAGACAAATGCTATGGCTGATGCGGCTAGGAGTCTGGTCGGTACCCACGATTTCAGCGCCTTTCAAGCTGCTCACAGCTCCGCAGAGTCTCCAGTCCGAACGGTCTTGGCGGCTGAATTCCGGCAGGAGGAGGATCACCTGGTCTTTGAGGTTGTAGCCGATGGATTTTTGCGTCACATGATCCGAATCGTCATGGGGACTTTGCTGGACGTTGGGCGGGGGAGATTGCGGTCTGAATACCTTAAAGCAATACTTGAAGGAAGAGATCGTAATATGGCATCAAAGACGATCTCCCCACATGGACTGTGTTTGCTTGAGGTGGGCTACCACCCGTTTAACCTTCATCTCAAAAAGGCTTCGGCCTCATACGCCATGGTCTCTTCATAAGGAACACCTAGAGCAGGAGGCGTGCATCCTATGAGCAACGCAACTGACCTCTCCAGAAGAAGGCTCTTACAGTACCTCGGTCTCGGCGCAGTCGCTACGACCATAGTTCCGAATTGGGTGTTTGCAGCGGTCGAACAGGATTCCCAGAAACAAACAGATCAATCGGAACCGGATATCGAGGTTGGGATAACAGCCCTGACTACGGAACTCCCGGTTCTCTCGTCGGATCGACCGACGAAGGTCTGGAAGTTTTCTGGCGAGTTGATCAAGGGGCCGCCCGGCACCGTGGAGGAGATCCCGGGCAGCTATCTCGGTCCTATATTACGGTTGCGCCAGGGGCAAAAGGTTCGCGTCCGTTTCCACAATAAGCTGCCGGAAGACTGCGTGATTCATCAGCACGGCCTGCTTGTGCCTGAAAAAGCCGACGGTCACCCCAGACACCAGACAGGGAGCGGTCGGACCTCTATTTACAAATACACGGTCCTCGATCGCGCCGGCACCTACTGGTTTCACTCGCACACCGACAAACGGACCGCTGAGCAGGTCTACTACGGTCTGGCGGGTCTGATCATAGTGACTGATGCTGAAGAGCAGTCGCTGGAGCTGCCACGCGATGCGCATGATATTCCACTGATCATTCAGGATCGTAGTTTCGATGACTACAACCAGTTCCGCTATATCGCGCACATGCATGATCGATGGATGGGCTTCCTAGGCGATCGGATACTGGTCAATGGCAAGCCGGATTTTGTCCTTCCGGTAGCGACCCGAGCCTACCGTCTTCGGATCCTCAACGGCTCTAATTCGCGCATCTACAAGTTGGTGTGGAGCGATGGGAGCCCGCTGACCGTGATCGGCACCGATGGGGGACTTCTAGAGAGGCCGGAGATCCGTAACTATGTGATGCTGGCGCCCGGTGAACGGGTAGACATCTGGGTAGATTTTCGCGGCCGAAAGCTCGGTGACGAAATGACGCTACGCAGCGCTGCCTTCTCTGGTGTGATGCCCATGATGGGAATGGGCGGTGGCATGATGGGAGGAGGGGGTGGTGGGATGATGGGGATGGGGCGCGGTATGCGAGGCGGGATGATGGGCAGGATGGGCGCCGCTTTGCCCAACGGGTCGGAGTACCCTATCCTGACGGTTCGCATCACGCGGGAGGAGCGCGATCAGCTTGTCCTCCCGCCCCGTTTATCGTCGATCAAGCGGTACCGGCTACAAGACGCTGCGAATGCCGGGACTCCGAGGTCGATCCACCTGTCGATGAGGGGGATGTCGCCACGGCTGAACGGCCGCTCATTCGAACTGACCAAGGTCGTTGATGAGGAGATTATCCCGCTGAACACCTTGCAGCTAGTGGAATTCGTCAATCGGGACCACCGCGCACGCGGGATGATGATGGCCCACCCGATGCACATCCATGGGCAGACGTTTCAGGTGCTCAAGCGGGAGCTGGCGCCAGGATTCGAACGACGTTATGCTTCGGTCAGCCAAGGGTTTGTGGATAACGGTTGGAAGGATACGGTGCTGGTGATGCCGGGAGAAAAGGTGACCATCCTGAAGCGCTTTGACCATTACACGGGTCTGTATCTGTATCACTGTCACAATCTCGAGCACGAGGAACTGGACATGATGCGAAACTTTCTGGTCCAGGCCTAGCGCAATCAAAGTTTCGGATCGTTCCGCCTGATACCAATCACAAGGAGGGTGTAATGCTGTTACTGGGAAAGAGCAGATTTGGACGCCGGGCCATAGCTATCAATGGAGCCTTCCTCTTATCGGTACTTCTGTGGCAGCAGCCCGCGTTTAGCGCCGGACCGTCGGTGAAACCGGTCCAAACGGGAGTAGCTGCGAAGGTCGATGACCAGGTGATTACGCTTGGTGAGATTGAGAAGGCTCTGACCCCGCAGCTTGCCAAGCTGCAAGATCAGAAGTTTCAACTGATGGAGTCGAAGCTGGAAGAGTTGATCGAAGAGCGCCTGCTGGCACTCGAAGCCAAGCGGCGTGGGATCACGGTTGAAGAGCTTTTGAAGGCGGAAGTCACCTCGAAAGTTCCTGAGGTTACCGACGCGGAGGTCACGGCATTCATGACGCAGAACAGGGCGCGTCTTCAGGGAGAGGAAGCTGAGCTTCGTCCCAAGGTCCGCGACTATCTGAGAGACCAGAAGGCGCAGACCGGTCATCACGCCTATTTGGCCGGCCTCGAGCAACGCGCCAAGGTCGAACGCTTCCTGGAAGAGCCAGAACCGATCCGGATCCCGGTGAGTGCGGAAGGAGCTTTTGCTCAAGGTCCCAAGAGTGCGCCGGTCACCATCGTTGAGTTCTCCGACTTTCAGTGTCCGTTCTGCAGTCGGGTCGTCCCGACACTGAAGGAGATGGTGCGACTTTATCCACGGCAGGTACGGTTAGCGTTCCGCGATTTCCCGATCGTCAGCCTTCACCCTAAGGCGCCGAAGGCGGCCGAGGCGGCGCGATGCGCCGGCGAGCAGGGGAAGTTCTGGGAATATCACGACCGCCTCTTTGAGTCTCAGGCTCAGGCGACGACCGCGGACTTCAAACGATTCGCTGAGCAGTTGAAGCTCAATCCCAGCCGCTTCGCTACATGTCTGGACAGCGGAAAGCATGCAGGAGCGGTCGCCGCTGATATCCAGGAGGGTAGTCGTCTCGGCATCACCGGAACCCCGACCTTTTTTATCAACGGACGGCTTGTCGTTGGCGCCCTGCCGTTGGAAACGTTCCAGAAGATCATCGACCGCGAGCTTCGCCGCAGCTCCAAGTCACCGACCCCATAACACCTTGCCAAGACTGATGCGTGGCGCTCGTCGAGGATGTTGCCGGACTCCGATTGATTTCTCTTGACTTGGCAAAAATATCTGGCTTTAAATGTACGGCACCCAATAACCGAGTTGGGCTTCCATCAGGCTTCGCGTTCAGCTCCGCGAATGCAGCAGTAAGAGGTGTGACATGTCGATCGAAGACAACAAGCGTCTGGTGCGTCGTCTCTACGAGGAGACTGATAAGCAGAATTTCGCGGCGCTGGATGAGTTCTTCTCCGCCGATCTGATCGATCACGATCCACCGCCGATCCCCGATCTGAAGCCCGGACTGGAAGGAATCAAGCAGGCGTTCAAGGTGTTTGCGAGCGCGTACCCTGATGGTACCCATGTTATCCACGATCTGATTGCCGAGGGCGACAGGGTAGTGGTGCGAGTGAGCGGAACCGGGACGCAGATGGGGGAGTTCAAGGGTATCAAGCCAACCGGAAAGAAGGTAGAGATGACCGGCATTGTCATCTACCGGATCGAAGGCGGGAAGATCGTGGAGCGATGGGCGCAGCACAACTTCCTTGGGTTCGTCATGCAGCAGCTAGGGGTGGTATCTCCGTCTGGGCCGGAATCCTGACCTTCGTCCTGCCCGGTTCACGGAATCGACAACGACGCTTACGTAACCATCCTGGGATACAGGCCCGCGGCGAGGATGACCAGCAGCGCCGTGGTCCCAAGCAGGACGGCGAAGTCGAGCTCAAGGCCCAACCCGCTCGCCCCACCCTGAAGCATCAGCGTTCGGAGTCCGTCCACCTGGTAGGTCAGCGGATTGGCGATCGAGATCGTCCGGAGCCAGGTCGGCATCAGGCTGAGCGGGTAGATAGCGTTGCTGGCGAAGAAGATCGGCATGGTCAACACCTGCCCGATACCCATGAAGCGTTCCCGGGTCTTGACGAGACACGCAACGATCAGCGAGAGGGTGGAGAAGAGCGCCGCGCCGAGCACAATCAGGACAAGCACACCGAGAATGGCCATAGGCTGAAACTTCGTTGCGATCCCGAGAAGGAACGCCAGCAGGTAGACGATCACGGCCTGCGAGAGGCCGCGGACCCCGGCCGAGACCGCCTTTCCGAGTACGAGGGCCGTCCGCGGAGCCGGACTCACCAGATACTTCTGCAGGATCCCAAGGTCGCGCTCCCAGATGACGGAGATGCCGTAGAAGATTGCGACGAACAGTACGCTTTGTGCGAGGATGCCGGGTACCAGAAAATCCAAGTAGGCGAAGCCCCCAGTGGGCAGCCCGCGGACCCCACCCATCACCTCTCCGAACACAAGCAGCCATAACGTAGGCTGCACCGCCCGGGTAAGCAATTCCCACGGATCATGGCGCAGTTTGCGAATCTCGGCATCGGCAATCGCCCAGACGTGTCGCGCAAAGATACTCAGTCGCGTCATGATAATGCCTGGGCCGTCCGGCGGGTACGTCGGACCTCGCGGTAGCCCCCTCCTGCCTCGATCGCGGCTCCTGTAAAGTGGACAAATACGTCGTCTAGGCTCGCACCCGCGCCCACTGGCGCTTTGAGCTCCGCCGGGGAGCCCATAGCCACGATCCGGCCCTGGTGGATGATCGCCACCGCCTTACACAGCGCCTCGACCTCCTCCATGTAGTGCGTGGTGAGCACCATTGTTGTTCCGAAGAGACTCTGGAGCTCCCGGACGTGCGCCCAGACCGTCCGGCGGGCTACAGGATCGAGGCCCACGGTGGGCTCGTCCATAAAAAGGACGGAGGGGCGGTGAAGCATCCCCTGGGCGATCTCCAGCCGGCGAATCATCCCCCCGGAGTAGGCTCGAACCAAGGTGTGAGCGGCATCCTTGAGCCCCATGAGATCCAGAGCCTCATGAATCCGTCGCCCCTGCGTTGCTCGATCCACGCCGTACAGTCGAGCCGATACCAGCAGGTTCTCATACCCGGTGAGCGCACCGTCTGCGGAGAGGAGCTGGGGAACGTAGCCGATCCGGCGGCGGACCTCGGCGGGCTGGGTTGTCACATCGAACCCCGCGACCCACGCTCGGCCTCGGGTGGAGGAGAGGAGTGTCGTCAGCATCTTGATCATGGTGCTCTTCCCCGCCCCGTTCGGACCGATCAGGCCGAAAAGCTGCCCCGCGGGAACCTCCAGCGAGACCGCGTCCACGGCGATCACTTCGCCGAATCGTTTAGTCAATTCGACCGTGCGGACAGCCTCCGTTCGTCTTACCGCCATGTCCTCTCTGCCTCACGCCTCGGCTGACGATCCACGTTACCGAGGGGCCTGCTGCTCACCTCGTGGCACACAACCCCTCCCCATGCGCGCGCTCGCCAACAGACCTTCCGGGGGGAGATCCACTCCGTTTTATCACTTCTCTCCAACATACACATCCACCAGTTGCCCGGGATAGAGATCGATCTCCTTCGGCTTCTCAAACCGGAAGATGACCGGTAACACCCTCACATCGACCCTCTCAGTTCTTTCGTTTGACAATGCGATCTTCGGTGATACATAGGGCTGCACGCGCACATACTGCAGAGGTATGCTGGTGTTCGTCCCTCGAATAAACATCTGCGCACGCATCTGTGAAGCCGGAGGCAGTCTGTGGATAAGTATCTCGTCAATGTAGCATCTGACTCCAAGGTAAGCCTGTGAACTTCCCATAACGAGGATGGGGCTCAGTCCCTGGGTATAAGCGTCATACGTCCCTTGGGGGGAGATATAGCTGCCAACCGTAGCCTTGACTGAGAGGATCACGCCATCCACCGGCGCCTTTATCGTGTACTTGGCCAGCAACGCGCTTGAAGCCCTGAACGCTTTTGACGCCGCCTCGTACTGTCTTTCCTGATTCGCTATGTCATAGGTCCAGGCGCCGGCTTTTGTGAGTTCGTATTGTCTGCGGACGACGTCGAGATTCGCCTTGGCGACCTTAACCGCGTTGATCGCGTTATCAAGCGTCTCCCTGCTCAGTCCTTTGGGGTAAAGTTCATGCAACCGGCTTTGTTTATCCAACTCGTCTTGCGCGCTTTTGAGGCTAGCGCTCGCATACTCTACCTGCGCTTTTGCGATTTCCAGATTCTCTTTCCTGGGCTGGGCTTTGAGCTCTTGAAGCAGCGTCAGCGCCGCTTCCGCCTGCGACCTCTGCTGCTCGACCGTTGCCCGCTGAATGGAATCATCGATCAGAAGCAGCAGCGTGCCCTGACGCACGTGCGCTCCTTCGGCAACCAGAATCTGTGTAATGGTGCCTGGTACCTCAGGATAGATGTTGATATTCTGCCCGCTGGTCTGGTAGCTTTCAATGATGCCGGTCGCATAGATGCCTTTGGCGTAAGGATTCGGCGCCGGATTAAACGCCGGAGGCAGCGGCTTTTTGTGGGTTCCGTACAGATAGGCGCTCACCAATCCCGTGAGAACACCAAGAATGGAAAGCGCAAAGATGATCTTATTCCTCACCGAATTTCCCCTTTGTCGATTCCCACGAGGTGTCCGTCCTCCATCTTTAATATTCGGTCCGCATATTCGAAGATCCTGTTGTCATGGGTAACAGTCACAATACACCGATCCTGATTCAGGATCTCCTTCTTCACAAACTCCAGGATTCTTTTTCCTGTGGCCCCGTCAAGGGACGCGGTCGGCTCGTCAAATATCAGGATATCCGGACCGCCGACGATCGCTCGCGCGATCGCAACCCGCTGCTGCTCCCCGGTGCTTAACTTGACCGGAGGCAGATGCGCCCTCTCCTTGAGCCCGACGATCTCCAAATAACGCATCGCCTCGTTGATCGATTCATTCCACTCGCGTCGTTTCAGGATAAGGGGAATGGCTACGTTCTCGACGGTCGTCAGGCGTGGAAAGAGGTGATAATCCTGAAACACAAATCCCACCGTCTTCAATCTGAAATCGGCAATCCGATCGGGGGGCAAGCTCCACACCTCGATATCCTCCACGTGCACCGTGCCGGAATTCGGCCGAAGGATCCCGGAGATCATGCTCAACAACGTTGTTTTCCCGCTCCCGGAAGGACCCACGATGTAGAGCAGTTCCCCGAAGTACGCGTCAAAGGTCACGCTTCTTACCGCATAGGTTTTGGCATCACCTTCCCCGAACCATTTGGCCAGTCCCTCTGCTCTGATCGCCGGACGCGCCATGCTAGCCCCTGAAAATATCGAACGGCTCGATCTTGAGCACTTTTCTGACCGCAATATAACTGGACACCGCCGCGATAATCAGGACCATGACAAAGGCGAGCCCCAGATTGGCATACGTGATCATGGACGCATAACTGGGGAGCCGGATCTTTGCGATGGTGATGAGGAGCGCGCACAAGCCGATCCCAAGACCATAGCCCGTGAGTGCGGTGAAACCGGCCTGAAAGAGTATCATGTAGATCAGCTCGGAGCCTTTAGCCCCAATCGCCTTCAGGGCTCCGAACTTATCAAGGTTCTCCAGGATGAACGTATAAAAGGTTTGCCCTGAAATAGACAGACCCACGATAAAGCTTATAACGGTCATCAAGAGTATATTCGTGCCGAGGCCCGTCTGATACTTATAGAAGTCAGAGATCCTCCGACTGAATTCGTCTTCCGTCAGGGCCTCATACCCCAACCTTTCGACCTGCTGTTTGATGGAGGGGATGGCCTCGCTGTTCTTTGGCTCAACCAAGATATAGGAGATGGTGTATCTCGTAGATGGAATATATTGGATCGCTCTATTAAATGTGGTGTATAGGGTCGGCAGGCCGAAGAGTCCGCTGGTCGCCACCTTCGCAACGCCCACGATGACGCCTCGATGGTCGTTGATCTCAAATTCGGTGCCGAGCCTCGGATTCCCCAGCTTGGAGAACTCTTCGTCCTTGACGACGACAAACCCATTCTCTGCATAGATATCCTCGATCTGCCCTTCGAGAAGCTCGGGCCTGCCAAACAGACTGGTATCGTCCAGACCCAGGACCGTGACCGATTGATACACACCGCTCCGAAGCTTGACAAGGGCCGCTCCGGAATAGAGCGGAACAGCATACTTGACGCCGTCGATGCTTCGGACGGCGTCCAGTATGTAATCCGGCAGGGGGATGCTGGCTGCAACCGTTGTGACTGCCCGGTCCATCACCCACACCTTGGCGCCGACGTTTGTAACGGTGGCGGAGGCCTTGCTTAAGATCCCGGCAAAAATGGACGTCATCTGAATCATCAGGAACACCGCAAATGTGATCCCCACCAATAATGCGGCAAATTTGGCTCTGTCGTTGACTAAGAGTTTATAGGCGATCTTGAGGATTCCTTTCACAGCTCGTCTCCAGTTCTCACCCCTGCGAGATCTTCACAATGAGGCTCGCGAATAATTTGAGAATCCGTCGAGGGGAATGAGAATGTCCGTTCGAGGCATCGTTGTCCGCGAGGTTCTGGGCTGTTCCTGCTTGGTGACATCAGGTCCATCGATCTGCCGCTCGGGACGATGCGGATGGGGGGCGGTTCGCTGAGGTCGCCACTCGCTCGGCGAGCGAACCACGCAACATACAGGCTAATCCGGAATGCTCGTCGGGACCCCGCTAGTGAGGAGGGGGCGGGGCAGGGATGGCGGAGGGAGCGACCCAACAGCGCCGAGCGGGACCGCCGGTAAGAGGACCAGGATTCCAATCATTCCGCGCCGCACAGCGCCTGTCATCGTCATGCTGCTGCCTCACTCTTGTCGGTGTCAGTGAGCCCAGTCAGAGCCGATCGATTGAGAACTTGCAAAGATATTACCACGTTTGTAATGCGCTATCACGCCTTTTCGGATTCTCGCGCTTTTTCAGATCAGCACTTCTCCCAGCGAATCCCTACACCCATTCCTGGACACGTGCGCAGAACTGATTTACCACATCGCAAAGCTGCAACCCTCATCCGGTTGTTCACTGCGTGGGTGGAGCGGAGAGGCGCACCTTTGTTCGGAAACTTACGGGCTTGGGACTGGTCCTTCGGTCGCGGGGGACTGCAATAGGGCGCGCTTGATGGTTTCGTGCAGGTGCTCGAAGCTGCAGGGCTTTGGCAGCACCGCGAAAGCGCCCTTCCGTTGGGCTTTCGAGGTTATTGTGTTGCCGAGGTAACCGTGGCCGGTAACGAGAACGACCCTGATCCGCGGATACGCCGCCTGAATCTTCTCCAGCAGCTCGATCCCGTTCATCATCGGCATAGTGAAATCCGTAATGACGAGATCATAAGACACTGAGGACTGCTGCAAGAGCCTCCACGCGAGCATTCCATCAGAGGCCGTGGTGACGCGATACCCGCTCCTGCCCAAGAGGTTCGCCAAGAGGGTCCGCTCGCCCTCACTATCATCAACCACCAAGATGCCGCCGGCCATCCGTATTCCGCTGGAAGGAGGATATGGGCCCGTGTCCTTTGGCCTCTCCGCCCCTTAGCGCTCCTCTTCGAGGAGACTCCGCATCTCCGCGCGTAATTCGTTCAGCCGCTGCCGACGCTGCTTCGCCTTGGCCAGTTGCTCGGGAGTAAGCAGCTTGCGAATTTCCAGGGCGACTTGCAGTGACTCTTGCGCAAGCGATTCGCGAAGCGTGCCGATCTGCTGTCTCAATGAGGTAAGGTCGTCGGCCTTCAGCGAACCCGGGGTGTAGAGCTTCTCGATCAACTGCTCGCGGGCGGCTCGAAACTGCCGCTGGAGGGCATCAACCCTGGGGCGATGGCTTGCCACAAGTTGTTTGAGCTGCGCCTGCTGGGTCTCCGTGAGCCCCGCCCCGCTGACAAGCAGCGGGAGGAAGAGTCCCTCGTCGCCACGCTCCCATCGCATGGCCCGGTCTCGGTGCGACTGACCGTAGGCGGAGGCCGTCCACAGACTCGCCGCCAAGATCGCCATCAGGACCACCACCCCATGGCGTTTTTTACGTGTGTGCATCTCCAGGCCCTCCCCATATGTCAGTGTCTGACGCGCTATCGCGCATCCATGTCTCTTCCACCTCGCGCGGCGAGCCGTTCGGCTCTTCCAGCATCATCTCTTCTTGATCGGTTCTATCTGACGCGAGCGGAAGCACTGAGACCTCCCCATCGCTCGATGCGGAAAGACCGATGGACACGTCAGCCAGGAAATGCAAGGTTTGGGTCTCGTCGGCGGTCCGTTGGCGCTGTACCAGAACCTGGGCGCCACGCCACTGCCAGACCCCGACGCCAACCACCATCACCACCCCCGCCGCCAGCGCGGTGGCCATCGTGACTTGGCGCCGCCAGGAGGCCCTTTCCGGACGACGGACGGGGAGCGCGGACGGCAGCCGTTCCAGCGCGTGGCCGATCAGCTCGAGGTCTTGGGCCAACCGCCGGTACCGGGCCGCACAGTTGGAGCAGGTCTCGATGTGAGCCAGGTGCGCGGCACGGCCCTCACCGTAATGGACGAGCAGCAGACTTCGTTCCCCCAGACATCGCCTCATGGATCTTCTCCGAGCGTCTCTCGCAGACGCGCCACCGCTCGAAACAGATGGCGTTTCACACTTCCGGTACTCAAGCCCAGCGCGTCCGCCACATCCTGGGTCGGCCAGGCCTCGAGGTGCCGCAGCACAAAGACCTCTCGCTGTCGCTGGGAGAGCTGCCGGAAGGCGCGCCAGATGTGGCCGCGGGTTTCGCCGGCCAGCGCGGCTGTATCCGGCGTCGGGTCGCGGTCCACAAGCTCAATCTCCGCTGCCGTCCTGTCCCAGAGGCGCCACCACGCTGCCCGCTGCCGGTCACGACACGCGTTAATCGCAACCCTTGTGAGCCAAGGCCCCCATGCCATCGCACGGTCCGACCCCGCATCACGCTCGACGAGCTTGAGAAATACCTCTTGGATAACGTCCTCGGCCTCCTGGGGACTGCGCAACAGGAGACGGCACAACCGCAGCAGGCGCGCGCCGTGCTCGCGATAGAGCGCCTCACACCGCGCGTGGCCTGGCGCTACATTCGGCTTGACATCATCCATTCCGTGATCTCGCTATTATAAACGAATGAGCTGTCCTGTTGGTTGACATGATGTACGCGTTACAGAAAGTAAAAGTTCCTGACTTGGCTGGGCAACCCGATAAGCTCCTTCTGTCCCTGACGCCGCGGCGAGTATCGGGAACCACCAGCCACACAGACTGTTCTTCCGCCCATCTCGATCCTCGACGGGTGCCGATCAATTAGACCTTACATCATATCTGATGTTCAGCGCACACCAACGGAACTGGTTCACAGCGTACAGGTGGCCTCTTCAGGAAATAGCGAGATCTGTCAACCGACAGTGGATCTTACTCGTTAGTATGAATGGAATAGCGTATCGCAGCGGCAGTGAGGACTATACCAGGCATCCTGGCTGGCGTCACCTCATCCCGCTGGCACGTCTCACAAAATGGAACTGAACTCCGGCTCTCAGCGCCTGCTCGGGCGGATGGGCCACCGGCAAGCGAGAGTCATCTCACAGGAGGTATTCGAATGCGACCATTCGTCAGCGCAAGCTTGGTTCTCGCATGCGTTCTCGGATTCAACCTCTCCCCAATAGGCACCATGCTCGCCTTCGCGGAAGAGGGGTGGTACGAATCGGGACCGATGGGGTTCCGACCAATTCACGAGATGATGCGGGATAGGGAAGGATCTCGGCCTGAGTTCCACGGACGTGGAGGTTACCGAGCTTGGCCTATCAGCCTGATGCTGCGCTCAAAAGAACAGCTCGGGTTAGCCTCAGAGCAGGTCCACGCATTGCAGACGTTGCGCGACGACTTCCAACGAGGAACGATTACCCGGACCGCGCAGATCAAGTTGACAGCCATAGACCTGCGAGGGTTGCGCGAGCAGGACGCGCTTGACCTTCCCAAGGTGGAGGCACAGGTGCGAAAGATTGCGTTGCTTCGCGCCGATCAGCACATCGCCCACATCAAGCTGATCCACGCCAGCAAAGCCGTGCTCACGCCGGACCAACGGGAGAAATGGAGGCAATTGGCCTCCGGCTCGAGGATGGGAGCCGAGGGGATGGGTATGATGGAGCGAGGCATACGTCCTGCGCCGCCAACCGAATGACCCTAGCCCCTGTTGCTCGCCTTCTCTGTTTTTTATTCTGTTACTAAACTTACAACGAAGCGTAAAATCATACTAGGAGGAGGATGAGGGAATGAAATGATAGTGGGGGAGAGAGCCATGAAACAGATTATAGCGATTGGATCGATCGGCCTGCTCCTGTTGGCAGGATGTGCAACACCGATGACGCCTCGCGAAAGCGGGACGCTGACCGGCGCGGGTGTCGGTGCCGCCGCTGGGGCCGTACTCGGCGGGATCGCCGGTTCGCCGGGGAAGGGCGCCGCGATTGGCGCGGGTGTCGGCGCACTCACCGGGCTGCTGACGGGCAACGCCATCCAGAATGAGCAGGCGGCGCAGGCGGCCAGGCCCTATCCGCCGCGATATGCCTATGCGCCCCCGCCCCCTGCCTATCAAGCCCCGTATCCTCCGCCACCACCGCCTACGGCGTCTCTGCAGATCGAGGCCGCGCCGCCGGATACCGAGATCATCGTAGATGGGCGGAGGATCGGCTACGCGGGGAAATTTCACGGTTCCGTTACTGTGCCGGTGGTGGCCGGGCCGCATGTCATACAGTTGTATTGGAGAGGGTTCAGTATCACGAACCACATTGTGGCTTCACCCCAGACGACTATCATTGTCAGACGGGACCTGGCGCGATCAGCGGGCGCACCTCCACCGCCGCCAGGAGCCTATTCGCAGCCGCCGTACTGACCTCCGTTGTAGCTGGTTAGGATGCAGTGCCAGAGCGTCGCTGGGGGACCAATGGCATAATGTGAATGAAGTTGCAAAGCTATGGTGAGTGACCACACTCTAAGGAACCGGAACATGAACATCGTGAATGGGCTACGACACTGGAGTGTCCTGATCGTCGCCGGTATGCTCGTATTTGCGGTGCCGCTAACGCCGGCGGAGGCGGCGCATGGCGGAGGCGGAGGCGGGGGGCACGGAGGGTTCGGTGGTGGGGGCAGGGGAGGGTTCAGTGGTGGGAGAAGTTTTGGTCACGGGGGATTTGCTCACGGGTTTCGTGGCCATGGCTTCCACGGGGGGTTCCGTGGTAGCGTCGTGATCGGGCTTGGCGGCTGGGGGTGGGATCCCTGGTGGTACGGCCCATACTGGCCCGGACCCTACTCTTGGGGAGCGCCAGGCTACTATGGCTACGGGTACCCCGGGTACCCCTATGAGGGATATGATCCCGGATACGCCTATCCTCCCGCTGCGCCACCGGTCGGGTACGGGTACGGCGTAGAAACTTTCCAGGCGCCCTTCGAGACGCCACCACCGCAAGCGCCACCTCCGACGTCGCAGGCTCCACCGCCAGTCACTTCTCAGGTCCCGCCGGCCTATGCGCCGGTCACGGCGTCTCTGCAGATCGAGGTGACCCCAGTGGAGGCGGAGATTCTGGTGGATGGCATGCGGGTTGGGAGGGCCAAGGAGATCAAAGGACCGATCAGCGTTCCGGTGGCAGCCGGAGCGCACACCGTGGGGTTCCGGCTGGGCGGCATGACGACCATCGAGAACATTATGGTCTCGCCGCAGACGACCGTGCTCATCAAGCGGAATCTTGGGAGCGCGGGGGCGCCTCAGCCGTAACGGCTGACACCAGAGACGATCGTAACGGCCAGCGGCCCTACAGAGTTCGTAGGGCCGCTGGCCAGACCCTCCGCCGACTCCTGTTGCTCTCGCATCAGCACGAACACATATCTTTGCGCTCGCCGCTCACACCGCGGTCAGTACTGCCAGTACCTTAGTCTTGGCGTACGCCGGACCCTTCACATATAGGCTCCGTTCACCCAGTGACATGCGACCTCAATGCACCTCACACAGCGCTTCACCCTTGCGCAATCAGAGGGCCTATGGTACGTTTCCAGCCGATCTGAGAAATAATCAGGAGCAGCCAATGGCGCGGGGTTACGACTTCAAGACGATTGAAGCGAAGTGGCAGCGGGCATGGGAGGAGAGTGGCGCCTTCGCGGCTACGGAAAAGGCCAAAAAGCGCAAGTTCTACCTCCTGGAGATGTATCCCTATCCGTCCGGCAGGATCCATATGGGCCACGTTCGCAACTATGCGATCGGTGACGTGCTGGCCCGGTTTCTTCGGATGCGTGGATACAATGTGTTGCACCCGATGGGCTGGGATTCTTTCGGTCTGCCCGCAGAGAACGCAGCCATCGAGCACCGCACGCACCCGGCCAAGTGGACCAACGACAATATCGCCTACATGCGTACCCAGCTCAAACGGATGGGGTTCTCCTACGATTGGCAGCGCGAAATCACTTGTAGCGATCCAGGCTACTATCGATGGGGACAGTGGCTCTTCTTGAAGCTGTATGAGAAAGGGCTGGTCTATAAGAAATCTTCTGCTGTCAACTGGTGTGAACTCTGCCAGACCGTCCTGGCCAATGAGCAGGTGGAAGGCGGGCTCTGCTGGCGCGACGGGACGCCCGTTGTGCAGAAGGAGCTGCCGGGATGGTTCTTCAGGATTACCGCATACGCTGAAGAGTTGCTGAGTAACTTAGACGACCTCTCCGGATGGCCGGAGCCAGTCAAGGTGATGCAGCGTAACTGGATCGGCAAGAGTGTCGGGGCAGAGGTGCACTTCCCGCTCGCCGACCGTCAAGGAGCGCTGACCATCTTTACCACGCGGCAGGACACGCTCTTCGGGGCGACCTTCATGGTCCTGGCCCCCGAACACCCGCTTGCCATCACTCTCGCGCAGGGTACCCCGCAGGAGCAGCAGGTGAGGGCCTTCATCGAGCGGATAAAGCTGGAGGACAGGCTTAAGCGAGCCGCAGTCGACACGGCAAAAGAGGGAGTGTTCACAGGCGCCTATGCCATCAACCCGCTCACGCGCGGGCGGATCCCCGTCTGGATCGGCAACTTCGTCCTGCCGGAGTATGGCACCGGCGCCATTATGGCGGTGCCGAGCAACGACCAGCGCGACTTTGAGTTCGCACAAAACTATGGGCTGCCGATCCGCCTGGCGGTGAAGCCCGTTGAGGCCGATCTGGATGAGCGCAATTTGCAACAGGCCTATGAAGGCGAGGGACTGCTGGTCGACTCCGGGCCATTTACCGGCATGGGTAGTGAGCAAGCGCGCGAGGCGATCGCCGACTTCCTGGAACGGGAGGAGATTGGAAAGCGGACGGTGAACTTCCGCCTCCGCGACTGGGGGATCTCACGACAGCGCTATTGGGGCAACCCGATCCCGATCATCTACTGTGATGGGTGCGGGACGGTTCCGGTCCCGTATCGGGACCTGCCGGTCATCCTGCCTCAGGACGTACAGATCACGATGAAGGGCGGCTCACCCCTGACGAAAATCGTCACTTTTGCTCAGGTTCCGTGTCCACGATGTGGCGGTCCTGCCAGGCGGGAGACCGATACAATGGACACCTTTGTCGATTCGTCATGGTATTTTCTCCGGTTCACCAGCCCGGATGCCCAGGACGGGCCGGTCACTCCTGTTCGTGTTAACTACTGGATGCCGGTCGATCAGTATATCGGGGGAATCGAGCATGCGGTCCTCCACTTGCTATACGCTCGCTTTTTCACCAAGGCCGTCCGCGACCTCGGCCTGATCGCTGTCGATGAGCCGTTCACGCGGTTGTTAACGCAGGGGATGGTGTGCAAGGAGACGTACCGGTGTCCGGAGCATGGGTTCCGGCTGCCGGAGGAGGTGGACACAGCTCGCGCCTGCAAGGCATGCGGCCGTCCGATCGTGATCGGGCGAATTGAGAAGATGTCGAAATCAAAAAAGAACGTGATCGATCCCGAAGATCTCTTGGCGCGGTACGGGGCCGATACGGCCCGACTGTTCTGCCTGTTCGCCGCCCCGCCGGAAAGAGATCTGGAGTGGTCTGATCAGGGCGTGGAGGGATCGTTCCGATTTTTGTGCCGGATCGTCCGTCTCGTTGACGATCAGGAGGCGCTTCTGAAGTCTTCGCTTGCGCCAATCCCCTTCTCGAGACTCGTGACAGGTCGCGCCTTATATCGAAAGGCCCAGCAGACAATTAAACGGGTCACGGAGGATATTGAGGAGGAGTTTCACTTTAATACGGCCATCAGTGCCCTCATGGAGCTTACGAACGAAATCGGCCGCTTTGAGTTAGGAGGCTCTGCAGACGAAGCCGACGAGCGGCACTTCGCATACGGCTATGCCGTCGAGACGCTCCTGCTGCTCCTGTCGCCCTTTGCGCCGCATCTGTGCGAGGAGTTGTGGGAACGACTGGGACGCAGCGGGAGTATCTTTCAAACGGCTTGGCCGGTCTACGATCCCGCCGCCATTACGGCGGAGGAGATTGTGATCGTTGTTCAGATCGACGGGAAGGTCCGCAGTCGACTCTTCATGCCGGCAGATGCCGACGATCACGTCATGCGTGAGGCAGCCCTTGCGGACGAGCGTGTCGAGGGATGGCTCGAGGGCAGATCGGTCCGGAAGGTGGTGGTCGTGCCAAAGAAGCTGGTAAATATCGTGACCGGGCGGGTCGGATGAGGACGATCATTTGCGTGACGGTACTCCTGGCATTGGCTGGATGCGGCTATCGGCCGGTAGGTTCCGGAGGGGTAAGCGCGCTTCAGCCGTCCGTCAAGACGATCAGCATCGGGCTTGTCAACAATCGAACCTTCCGTCCTACGATTCAGCCGGCCCTGAGAGATGCGCTGATTCATCGGCTGGCGGCCGACGGCCGGATCAGAGTTGTGGAGGAGGGCGCCGACGTCCTTTTGGAGGGGGCCATTGAAGGATTCAGCGAAGTGCCGCTTGCCTTTGGTTCCGCGGACACGGCTACCCGCCTGCGACTGACCATTTCGTTTTCCTTTACGTTGAAAAATCGGCTGGAGGATAAAGTGTTTCTCCGGGACGGGGTGACGGGTGTGGCCTATTACTTTACCGGGACGGGCCTCGCTGAGGCCAGGGCGGCAGAGGACGAGGCATCGCTTCGAGCGGTGGCGGATCTCGTCGAGCAGGTCGTCGGTCGGGTGCTGGACGGGGTGTGATGGGACGCTGGATCAAGAAAGGCCATTCCGTTGCCCAACAAGTCCACAGGGGAGAGGTCGCGTCCGTCTATTGTCTCTATGGAGAGGAGGAGTACCGGCGGGAACAGGCGCTGAATCAGCTCCTTGACGCATTATTGCCAGAGGGCACGCGAGACCTGAATCTCGACCAGATTCGGTCCGGGGAGTCAGGGGCGCAGTCGATCCTTGGAAGCGCTCGGACGCTGCCGTTTCTGGCATCGCGTCGGGTTGTTCTGGTCCGAGGCGTTGAGGAACTCTCGCGGGAGCAGCAAGAGGAGCTGCTCGCCTATCTGGACAATCCGTGTCCCACAAGCTGTCTTGTGCTGGTGGGTAGGCGTCTTGACCTCAGAACCCGTTTGGCGGCGGCAATACAGAAGAAAGGGGTACTTCTCCGCTTTGATCGCTTGGAAGCAGATTCACTAAAGGAGTCGCTCTTGGCGGCGGCTCAAGAGCAGGGCAGACGGCTGCAGCCGGAAGCGATCAGCCTGCTCATGGCACTCGTTGGAGACGATTTTCGTCAGTTGATCTACAACGTCGAGAAATTAGCGCTCTTCGTCGGCGAGCGCGAGGAGATCAGCACGAAGGATGTCGAAGCCCTGGTTGGTGAGACCCGAGTACGATCGATCTTCCAACTGACCGATGCCGTATCAGGCGGGAACCTGGATGTTGCCCTTCGTTGTCTGACAAGTCTATTGAGGAGCGGGGAAGAGCCGCTGGCGATCATCGGAATGCTCGCCCGCCAGATTCGTCTGCTGATTCGGGCCAAAGCGCTTCAAGAGCAGTCGGTCCCAGTCAGCAGGATGACCCATGAATTGGGCCTGCCGCCTCGCGTTGTTGCTGCCTTGACAGAGCAGAGCACCTCGCGCTCCTGGCGGCAGCTTTCGGGCGCCGTTCAGTTGCTCTCGGGGGCCGACGTTGCCATTAAGACGGGGAGGGCTGCGGCCCCTGTGGTCCTGACCGGATTAGTCTGGGACCTCTGTCGGGCGTGAATCCTACGACGGTTGCGGGATGGCGTGGAGCTGGCGAGCGAGTCGTGACTTATAGCGGGCCGCGGCGTTCTTGTGAATAAAGCCTTTGCCGGCGGCTCTGTCAATGGACGGCACAGCCTGCATGAATGCCTTCTCTGCAGCATCCCGGTCATGCCCCTCAATCCCCGCTCGCACCTTCTTGATCACTGTCTTCAAGTTACTCTTTGCCGCGCGATTACGCAGCCGTCGCTTCTGGCTTTGCCTCATCTGCTTCTGTGCCGACTTGGTAATTGGCATTGGTCCGCTTCTCCTTTGTGCGTATCGTATCTACTCGGTACACGCGAGAGTCTACCGCGCTGCTCATTAGAATGGAGCGGCGCTCACTTGTCAAGGAATTTCTGATGGAGCAGGAACATCCTGGGAGAATCGTACGAGCGGCCGGTGTGGTAAGTGGGGCCACCCTGTTAAGCCGTATTCTTGGCTTTACTCGCGATCTGATCATTGCCAGGGCGTTCGGCGCCGGAACCGCAACCGATGCCTTCTTTGCCGCCTTCCGTCTCCCCAACATGTTGCGCGAGTTACTGGGGGAGGGGGCCCTCTCGGCGGCCTTTATCCCGGTCTTCACCGAATCGTTCAGAACGCGTGGACGCGAGGGCGCCTGGCGATTGGCATGGACAGTCTTTACCATGCTGGTGCTGTTGCTTCTGGCGGTCTCCAGCGTCGGCATCGTACTCGCACCGTGGTTGATCAGACTCATCGCGCCCGGTTTCCAAGCCGTCCCATCAAAACTTGATCTGGCCGTCTATCTCACCCGGCTGATGTTTCCGTATATCCTGTTTATCGGAGTGGCGGCGCTCTTCATGGCGATTCTCAATTCGCAGGGTCATTTCGCTACTCCGGCGCTCTCGTCGAGCATGCTCAACATCGCCATGATCGGCTGTGCCCTGTATCTTACACCCTATGTGAACCCGCCCATCCTGGCGCTGACAATCGGCGTCCTCATTGGTGGCGTAGGCCAGCTTCTGATCCAGATTCCGGCCATCTGGAGACGGAGTAAGGGTACGCAATGGGGCATCGATGTCAGCGATCCTGCGATCAGGCGGATCACACGGCTGATGACGCCGGGGATCGCAGGGCTGGCCATTACGCAGGTCAATGTGTTTGTCGGGACCTTGCTCGCCTCGCTGATGGGAGAGGGCGGGATCTCCGTCCTGTACTACGCATTCCGGCTGATCCAGCTCCCGATCGGTCTTTTTGGTGTGGCGATTGCTACGGCGGCCTTTCCCACTATGGCCAGGCAGGCGGCCAACCGGTCGCTTGGAGAGGTGGCGGCTACCGTGGCCTACGCCATCCGTCTGGTCCTGTTCGTCACGCTGCCATCGATGGTCGGCCTGATGGTGTTCAGGGTCCAGATCATCCAGCTTCTCTTTGAGCGGGGCGCATTTGATCGAACTGTCACCCTCGCCACCGCTGAGGTCGTGTTGTTCTATGCTTTCGGTCTCGGCGCCTATGTGTCGAACCGCATTCTCGTTCCGGCCTTCTACTCGCTTCAGGATACAGCCACGCCGGTCAAGATCGGTATGGTGGCCGTTATGGTCAACATTATCGCATCGCTCCTGTTGATGCGGCCGCTGGGGCTTGCCGGCCTGGCCCTGG
Organism: Candidatus Methylomirabilota bacterium; assembly: GCA_028870115.1. Taxonomy (NCBI): domain Bacteria; phylum Methylomirabilota (SeqCode); species Candidatus Methylomirabilota bacterium. The sequence goes on along the minus strand of JAGWQH010000082.1, from coordinate 121,848 downwards.
CTACGACGTTGTCCTCCTTCGTGAACCTGGGTCTGCTGCTGATGGCCCTGCAGCGCCGCCTGGGGCGGCTCAACGGGTTACGCATTCGCTCGCTTATGCAGATCGCCGCGGCCGCTGCGCTGATGGCTCTGATCGCCCTGTCGCTGATCCACCTCCGTGATCCGCTCACAGTTGAGCCGTCGCTTCGTCGCGCCGCGGTGCTCACGGTCGAGTTTGTTATCAGCGTGACCGCATTCGTCGCAGCCGCCGCCTGCATGGGTTCCGACGAGCTGAGAGGTTTGCTTCGATGGCTGATCGGCCGACGACGAAGGATCGAAGAGGCGCCGTCCGGGGAAGATTTTCATTGACGGTGAGAGGGGGGATATGCTAAAGAAATTCTGAAGTTAGGAATCGATTGTTCGCGCGTTCCGTATCCCGAAAGAGTTGCAAACTTACGGGATCAGAGGGTACAAGGAGACGAGAACATGAAATTGACAGGATCGGAGATATTGCTGAGGAGCCTGGTCGAAGAGGGCGTTGATACCATCTTCGGCCACCCTGGTGGGGTAATCCTGCACACCTATGACGTATTGACCGATCCCGCCGTTGCCTCGAAGATCCGGCATATCCTCTGCCGCCATGAGCAGGGCGCGACGCACGCCGCGGAAGGGTACTATAAAGCCAGCGGCAAAGTAGGGACTGTTATGGTGACCTCGGGGCCGGGGGCCTGCAACACCGTCACAGGCCTGACTGACGCTCTGCTGGATTCCATGGCCATCGTGGTGTTTACCGGTCAAGTACCCACGACGGCCATGGGCTGCGACGCCTTTCAAGAGGCGGATGTTGTCGGCACTACACGTACCTGCACCAAGCATAACTTCCTTATCCTCAAGACCGAGGATATTCCCCGGATTGTCAAGGAAGCGTACCACATCGCCCGATCCGGTCGACCTGGACCGGTGTTGGTTGATCTCCCCAAGAACGTGGTTATGGGACGCGCCGAGTATCATGGGCATCCGCAAGAGCTGCACATCCGCGGGTATAAGCCGACTCTCCAAGGTCATGCCGGCCAGATTAAACGGGCGGTTGAGTTGATGAAAACCGCCCGCCGACCGCTCATATACGGGGGCGGGGGGATTATTCACTCGGAGGCGTACGAAGAACTCCGCGAGCTGGTCGCCGTGACCCGGATCCCGGTTGCGCTCACGCTCATGGGTTTAGGCGCGTTCGATACATCTGATCCGCTATGGCTTGGCATGGTGGGAATGCACGGACCCTACTGGTCGAATATGGCGATGATTCACTGCGACCTGATGATCGCCATCGGGTCGCGATTCGATGACCGTGTGACCGGCAAACTATCCGAGTTCGGCAAACAGTGCAAGATCATCCATATCGATATCGATCCTACCTCGATCAGGAAAACTGTGCATGTGGATGTCCCGATTGTGGGCGATGTGAAGCAGGTGCTCGGCGAGCTCAATAAAGAAGTGCGCCAGGTCGAACGACACTGGGCCAGCGACTTTGGAGAGTGGTATGCCCAGATCGCGGAATGGAAGGCGAAACACCCGCTGCGGTACGGCCCGATGCTGGACGTGATCAAGCCACAGTATGCCATCGACATGATCTTTGAGGTCAGTGAGAGGATGAATCCGATCGTCGCAACCGGCGTGGGCCAGCATCAAATGTGGGCAGCACAGCGCTATCGAGGTCGAAGGCCGCGCCGATGGCTGACCTCAGGCGGTCTCGGGACGATGGGCTACGGATTCCCCGCGGCCATGGGTGCCCAGGCGGCTTTCCCGGGCGATCTCGTGATCTGCATCGACGGCGACGGCAGCTTCCAGATGACCAATCAGGATCTGATCACCTGCGTTGAAAACAACCTGCCGGTCAAGGTGGTGATCATCAATAACGGCTATCTCGGAATGGTTCGGCAGTGGCAGGAACTCTTTTACAACAGGCGATATTCTCAGGTAGACCTGACGATTCAGCCTGACTTTGTGAAGCTTGCAGAGGCATATGGGGTGATCGGCCTCCGCGCCAGACGGCCGGACGAGGTCAAGCCTGTCTTAGAGCAGGCCTTTACCACACCGGGACCGGTCATTGTTGACATAGTTACAGAGCGGGAAGAAAATTGCTTTCCCATGATTCCACCGGGTGGGGCGATCAAGGAGATCCTCGACTATGGCGATCCGATCCCAGAGAAGCTGTTTCAGGGCCTGAGATGAGAGAACGGACCAAGGCGATACCGAAAGAGGCCAAGGCGCGTCATATCATTACCCTGCTCGTCGAGAACCACGCGGGCGTGCTGGCTCGCGTGGCCGCGTTGATTGCCGCCAAAGGGTACAACATCGACAGTCTTACGGTGGGGGAAACCGTAGATCCGTCTATCTCCCGAATGACCCTCGTCGTGAGAGGAGACGACTCGGTGGTCGAGCAGGCGGTCAAACAGCTCAATCGGCTCATTGATGTGATCCGCGTGACCGACCTGACCGGGGAAGAGTTCGTCGAACGCGAGCTTGTGCTCGTGAAGGTGAAAGCCAAACCGGAGGCAAAGGCTGAGATCCTCCGGATCGCCGATATCTTTCGGGCCAAGGTGGTGGATGTGGCTCCCTTTTCGTACATGTTGGAGCTGACCGGCGCCGAGGATAAGTTGAACGCCTTTGTTGAACTTCTCAGGCCGTACGGCATTCAGGAATTCGCAAGAACGGGCATGACGGTGATGACCAGAGGCAACAAAACGCCCGGCAAGCAGACCGAAGAGATGTGGAAGGAACCGGACACGAAGAAGGTGGTTGGGCTTGTCGAGAAGGGATGAGGGGGATGGAGGGCAGATGACCAAGTTATATTACGACAAGGATGCTGATCTGAATCTGCTGGCGGGGAAGGCGATTGCTATCATGGGATATGGAAGCCAGGGCCACGCCCATGCGCTGAACTTCAAAGAGAGCGGCCTCGATGTAATCGTCGGTCTCTATCGGGAAAGCAAATCGTGGGACAAGGTCAAGTCTGACGGATTGAAGGTTGCCACGTGCGAGGAAGCAGCCTTCAGCGCAGACGTGATCATGATGCTGCTGCCTGACCAAACCCACAGACAGGTCTACCAGGAGTCAATCGAGAAGGCGCTGACCCCTGGCAAGACGCTGATGTTCGCCCATGGCTTCAATATTCACTTCCACCAAATCGTCCCTCCGCCAACCGTGGACGTATCGATGATCGCACCCAAGGCGCCGGGCCATCTCGTGCGCCAGGTCTTTACGGAAGGGGGCGGCGTTCCGGCGTTGCTGGCTGTCCAGCAGGACGTATCGGGGAAAGCGAAGGCGATGGCCCTGGCCTACGCGAAAGGGATCGGGTGTACCAGGGCCGGTGTGCTCGAGACGACGTTTCGTGAGGAGACTGAGACCGACCTGTTCGGCGAGCAGGCCGTCTTGTGCGGAGGAGCCTCCGCCCTGGTGAAGGCCGGATTTGAGACGCTGGTGAATGCCGGCTATCAGCCCGAGCTAGCCTACTTTGAATGTATGCATGAGCTGAAGCTGATTGTCGACCTGTTCTATCAGGGCGGTCTGGCGTATATGCGCTATTCGATCAGCGACACGGCAGAATATGGCGACTATAGCCGCGGTCCCCGCATCGTGAATGAGCAGGTCAAGGCTGAGATGCGAAAAATCCTTGGTGAGATACAGACTGGCGCCTTCGCTCGGGAATGGATCCTGGAAAACCAAGCCGGCAAACCCAGCTTTCTGGCCATGCGCAAGCAGGAGGCAGAGCATCCGATCGAGAAGGTAGGCAAGGAGCTGCGGTCCATGATGTCCTGGATCAAAAAGCCCGAGACCCACTAGTCGAAACCTCGACGGAGCCCGCGTATACGGATCAAGCCGTTCAGCTCGACGGCTATTCGAATAGCAGATTAAGGATGTGGCGCGGCAGGCCCTCGCAGATGGGCGGACGGAAGCGAGGGCCTTCGTATTTCGCCTTCCCTGATCATTATCGGCCTCTGTGGCGTGGTGGTGGCACCTGTGATGTTCCTTCTATGGGTGTTCGCATGAGAGGACAGGCAGTTGTGTAGGGGTGATTGCTGAAACGAATGAAGATCGTCAACATGTACGGCAACGGTCAATTTGGACTCTCTTTTGAGATATTCCCCCCCAAGACTGAGGCTGGGGAGTTTCAGTTGTTTTCCGCCCTTGAAGCGCTGATGGTGTATCGTCCCTCCTTCGTGTCATGCACCTATGGCGCCGCAGGCTCGACTCGGGAACACACGCTGGAGCTGACTGTAAAGATCCGCCAGGCTTGTGGCGTGACCACAGCAGCTCACCGGACCTGTGTGGGATCGACTGCAGAGGAGATTCGGCGATGGCTGAAAGAGGCCACCGACCTGGGTATAGAGAACATCGTCGCCTTGCGCGGCGATCCCCCAAAGGGGCAGGCGGAGTTCAAAAAGCCAGAGGGCGGGCTGGCGTATGCCAATGAATTGGTGGCGCTGATTCGGCAGGAATTCCCCCACTTCAGCATTGCCGTCGCAGGCTATCCCGAAACGCATCAGGAGGCACCAAGCCCTGCTGTCGATTTAGCGAACCTGAAGCGAAAGGTGAACGCAGGCGCCGACGCAGTCATCACCCAACTCTTTTATGACAACCGCGATTTTTTTGAGTTTCGCAGTCGTTACGCAGAGGCCGGAATTGCAGCACCTCTGGTCCCGGGTATTCTGCCGGTGATAAACTTGAGCCAGGTTCAGCGCATTACATCCATGTGTGGAGCGAGGATACCGGTCTCGTTTCTCACTGAGCTGGAAGCGTATCGGGATGACCCCGATGGGCAGGTGGGCGTAGGGGTACGATACGCCATCCGACAATGCCGAGAACTGCTTGATGCGGGTATCCCCGGTCTGCACTTTTACCTCCTCAATAAAGCTGACGCCACCTTCCGAATCCTGCAGGCATTGAAGCTGCCCAGGTGACCTGTGTCCGGTCAAAAACGTGCGAAGCACGAATGCGTCGCTCGGGCCTTTTCAGGTTGCACCTCGGACGTCGTGCTCCCGTTGTTTCTGATGTATAATTGCTTGCAGCAATGTATACCCTTCAACCTAAACGCCTGAGTAGTTCCGTGATAGATTATGTGAAGGAGGCAGCAATCTCTTGAGCCCTGTGCCGCTTATTGTGCTGGTGGGTCCGACTGCGGTCGGAAAGTCATCCATGGCTCTTGCCGTAGCGGAGAGGGTAGGGGGCGAGATCATCGCCGCCGACTCGATGCAGGTCTACCGCGGTCTCGACATCGGGACTGCGAAGCCGAGCGTGGACGAGCGAAAACGTATTCCGCACCACCTCCTGGATCTGAGGGAGCCTGACCAGTCCTTCACGGCGGCCGATTATGTAAGGCTGGCTTCTGCGGCCATTGCCGATATCCGCGCTCGTGGACGTCTCCCGATCATGGTAGGAGGAACCGGCCTCTATCTCCGCGCGCTCTTCCACGGTCTGTTTGGCGGACCATGGGAGATGACCCCACTCAGAGAGACACTGTATCAGGAGGCCGAACGGGTAGGTAGCGCGACCCTTCACCAGCGGCTTAAGACCATCGATCCCGAGGCGGCTGCGACAATCCATCCCAACGACCTCATTCGGGTCGTACGAGCGCTCGAGGTGGCAGCCGTAAGTGGCCGTCCCATCTCTACGCTCAGAACAGAGGCGCGTCGCAATCATAGACCGATTCCAGGACCTGTGCTGCAGTTCGGACTTGAGCGGAATCGCCGCGAGCTGTATCAGCGGATTGAGGTCAGGGTAGAGGCGATGATGGAGCAAGGATTGTTGCGTGAGGTCCGGAATCTGCTCGATCGAGGCTACTGCAGTACGCTCAGGCCGTTACGAGCTATCGGATACCGTCATATGATCGGGCACCTGAAAGGACAGATCAGCCTTGATGACGCGGTCGCCTCTCTCAAGCGCGATACACGGCGGTACGCCAAACGTCAGCTCACCTGGTTCCGTCACGAAGACGGGATCGAGTGGTTGCCTGTAGAAGGATCGGTGGTGAGCGAATGTATGTTCCGCTTGCTCATCGAGCGAATCGAGGCTGCATGGTCAACAACGGTGTAGGGCGGATGCGGGTCGACCCTATCGGTCCGCTGAAAGGTGAACTGATTCTTCCAGGTGATAAGTCCATCACTCATCGCGCGATCATTCTGGGTTCGCTGGCCGATGGAGTCAGCGAAATCACCGGTGCGCTTCGAAGCCATGACTGCCGTGACACCGCAAAGGCGTTGGGGATCATGGGTGTGACGGTTGAAGAGATGGGTGACGATCGGCTGCGGATTCGGGGGAGCGGGCTGCACAGCCTGAAGGAACCGGAGGAGATCCTGGATCTCGGGAATTCCGGAACAACGATGAGGCTCCTGGCGGGTGTGCTGGCGGCGCAGCCGTTCTTTTCGGTGCTGACGGGTGACCGGTATCTGCGAGTACGGCCGATGGCCAGAGTGGCCATGCCGCTGAGGTCGATGGGGGCAACAATTCTGGGTCGTGAGCGCGGCAACTTTCCTCCCCTCGCCATTATGGGGGCGCGACCAAAGGCGATCGACTATGTGAGCCCAATCGCCAGCGCCCAGGTTAAATCCGCGATCCTGTTGGCCGGTCTCTTTACCGACGGGGAGATGACAGTCACAGAGCCATCCCTCTCGCGCGATCACACGGAACGGATGTTCGAGGCGGTCGGTATACCGATCCACCGTAATGGTTTACGTCTTCGAGTCGGTGGCATCGAGAAGATTCCCGCGTTTCAGATCGCGATTCCTGGCGATTTTTCAGCGGCTGCCTTCTTTCTTGTCGCGGCCCTGGTAATCCCCGGGTCAGAGCTGACATTGCGAGAGGTAGGCATCAATCCGACTCGAACCGGCCTGTTGGATGCGCTGCAATCGATGGGTGCAGTGATTGAGGTCAGCCGAAGGCGTATCGTCTCCGGTGAGCCGGTCGCCGATCTCCATGTCAGGAGTCAAGCGCTGCAGGGGACCGAGATTGCCGGGGCCCTAATCCCCCGGATGCTCGACGAGATCCCGGTGTTTGCCGTGGCTGCGGCGCATGCCGCGGGTGTCACCACGATACGGGACGCCGCCGAACTCCGGGTCAAGGAGGTGGATCGGCTTGCCGCGCTTGTCAAGGAGTTCCGTCGGTTCGGAGTTCAGATTGAGCAACACCCTGATGGTTTGGTGATTCAGGGAAACTCTTCACTATCCGGATGTCACTGCGACAGTTGGGGAGATCACCGGATGGCGATGGCGTTGGCCGTAGCGGCCTTGTCGGCAAGGGGGAGCACCACCATCTCCGATCCAGCTTGTGTCGGCAGCTCGTTCCCGGATTTCTGGAGTCGGTTGGACGCTGTCATACCGGGGGCGGCCGTACCGTTGGAGATCTGACGTCTCAATGCAACGCACGAGGGACAATAACCAATTGAGAAGTACAACGAATTGTCTTGTCATCGCCATCGACGGGCCCGTAGGGGCAGGAAAAAGCACGGCGGCTCGCCTGCTCGCCAAGCGACTGGGGTATCGTTATATCGACAGCGGAGCCATGTATCGCGCGCTATCGTGGAAGGCGCTGCGAGCAGGCCTTGACCTGGACGATGAACGATGCGTGCGGCGGCTGGCCGATGAGACTTCCATTGTCATCGAGCCTGCCGGTGATCGAGAACTGATATTGGTCGATGGACAAGAGGTCAGCCGGCAGATCAGAGAGCGCGAGGTAGAACAGGCAACTTCGAGAATCGCTACCCACCCGAGCGTTCGTCGTGTGATGGTCACACACCAGCGACAAATGGCAGCGCAGGGTGGAGTAGTCATGGACGGGCGTGATATCGGTACAGTGGTCTTCCCGGACGCCGATGTGAAATTCTATCTCACGGCTCATTTAGATGTACGGGCGAAACGTCGTTATCTCGAGGTACAGGCGACAGGCGCGACCCGTGAGATGGATGAACTTGCCGAAGACATCAAGTTGCGGGATACAAGAGATATGGGCCGACGCGACTCGCCACTACGAAAAGCCGACGAGGCCGTTACCATCGATACAAGCGATTTACCTGTTTCTCAGGTGGTTGATGCGATGGAAGAGGAGATCAGACGAAAGCTGACCGCTTTAAAAGGCTTTACCTGAGTGCCCTGAATTTTTTCTTGCGTTTCAGGGAGATAGTCGGATAACATGGGGGTCACTTTCTTTCGGGGTCTTGCTCTCAAAAAGGCGATCGGCTATTCTATCTTTACCTTGGGTCGCCTTCTATGCCTCGGCATTGCAAAGGTCGCGTTCCGTCTCCATGTCGGGGGGCAAGAGTTTATTCCCCGTACGGGACCGGCGATCCTGGCGGCGAATCATGTGAGCTACATAGATCCCATTATCATCGGGATCGCGATTCGGCGTCCGGTTCGTTTCATGGCAAAAAAAGAGCTGTTCCGTTTCCCGTTGTTTGGCTGGCTGCTTCGGCAGTTCGGCGCTTTTCCGGTCAATCGGGCCCGCACCAACCTGCAGACCTTTAAGCAGGCGATCTCTCTTCTGAAAGCAGGGGAGATCGTGGCAATCTTTCCCGAAGGAACGCGCGGAGATGGCGTCGACTTGCGGCCCGCCAAGCCAGGGATTGGACTGATCGCGGCGCGAACTGGCGCACCAGTGATTCCAGTGTTTCATCGGGGAACGGAGAAGGTATTTCCCAAAGGCGCATGGCTTCCGAGACCGTATCGAATCACGATGAATTTCGGGGCGCCATGTCGGTTCGTCGAAGAACAGGCTGGTAAAGAACAGGGCCAAGTCATGATATTCAGCCGGACCATCATGGAGAAAATCGCCGCTCTGAAGACTTGGTCGGAGAGCGGTTCTCGATCAGGAGACGATCGGACTTACGCAACAGGAGAGGCTATGCCGACAAAGAAGCGAGGGATCAATGAGCGGACGTGAAGGAAACGAGTATCTTATCAAAGGGAGGAATTAAAGGGTATGATGTCTGAGACGGACAAGGTGGAAGAGGCTGTGCACACATCGACGGACACGCTGGATCGTGAGATTCCCGCTCAGGAGCACCCCCAGGAGTTAGTTGATTTATACACCCAGAGCCTGCGGGAAATCACTGAGGGGGAGATCGTCAGGGGGACTGTGCTGGAGATCAGGAACGATATGGTCCTGATCGATATCGGCTACAAGTCTGAAGGGGCTATACCAATCAAGGAGTTCCAGACGCCCTCTGGAGAAGTCACGGTCAAGGTCGGCGATGTTGTCGATGTCTATTTAGAGCAGAAAGAGGATAGCGACGGCCTCATTGTCCTCTCGAGAGAGAAGGCGGAGAAGACCAAGATCTGGGATGACATTCGGCGGGCCTACGAAAAGGGCGAAGTGATCAGTGGGATGATCCTGGGCCGCACGAAAGGTGGCCTGACGGTAGATATTGGCGTCAGGGCCTTTCTCCCGGGCTCTCAAGTTGATCTGCGGCCTGTCCGCGACCTTGACAAACTGATCGGGAAGAGCTTCCCGATGAAAGTGATAAAGCTAAACCAGCGCCGGGGCAATATCGTGTTGTCCAGGCGCGAGTTGCTTGAAGAAGAGCGTCGATCCCTCAAGGAGAAGACCTTGCAATCGTTGGAGGAGGGGAAAATTATACGAGGCAAGGTCAAAAATATTACTGAGTACGGCGCGTTCATCGACCTAGGAGGACTGGACGGGCTGCTTCATATCACCGATATGTCCTGGGGCCGCGTCGGTCATCCTTCCGAGCTCTTTTCCGTCGGCGACGAGATCGAGGTCGTGGTCCTCAAGTTCGACCGGGCGGCGGAACGGGTGTCGCTCGGCCACAAGCAGCGCCTGAAGGATCCATGGGAGGATGTCGATCAGCGTTTTGCTGTCGGCTCCCGTGTTCGCGGTAAGGTTATAAGTTTGACTGACTATGGCGCATTCGTTGAGCTCGCCGAGGGGATCGAGGGGTTGGTGCACATCTCTGAGATGTCCTGGACTCAGCGGGTGAAACATCCTTCTAAGGTCGTCTCAGTCGGGGACTCGATAGAGGTTATCGTCCTGGATGTAGATAAGGTGAACAAGCGGATTTCTCTAGGGCTTCGCCAGATCGAACCCAACCCATGGTTGTCGATCGAGGAAAGCTACCCTGTGGGAACGCGCGTCGAAGGGACCGTCAGGAATCTGACCGACTTTGGCGCGTTCGTTGAACTGAATGATGGAATAGATGGACTGATTCACGTGTCCGATATGTCCTGGACCAAGCGGGTCCGCCATCCTTCTGAGGTCTTGAAGCGAGGAGACAAAGTTGAGGCGGTAGTTCTGCACACCGATAAAACGAATCGGCGAATCTCCCTTGGCCTCAAGCAGAGTCAGCCCGATCCCTGGCAATCTACCGTCCTCGATAAGTACCGCGTCGGTATGGACGTGAAGGCCAAGGTGGTTCGGCTTACCGATTTCGGAGCCTTCGTGGAATTGGAAGACGGGGTAGAGGGGCTCCTGCATATCTCCGAGCTGAGTCATGAACGGGTCGCGAAGCCAGAGGATGTCGTCTCCATCGACCAAGAGCTGTCTCTCAAAATTATCAAGTTGGACGCCAACGAGCGCAAGCTCGGGCTAAGTCTTCGCGCCTACCTCGACACCCAGGACGCGTCGGACCAGAAAACTGATCAGCCCTCCCCCGATCAGCACCCATCAGATCGTCAGGAAGAGGGGGTCGAACCCGAGTAGAGGCAAGCGGGGTGGTGAAACGGACTTGGCTGGTCGTCAGTCTGGCAGTGTTCGTAAGCCTGCTGCTCCTGTTCGGCTTGGCCTTCTCGCTCGGTAGATGGGAGCGATTAGGCGGAAGCAAGGTCGCGCTGATCACGGTTGAAGGGGTCATCCTGGATTCCAAGGAGGTTATCGAGCAGCTCGAAAAATACCGAGAGAACCCATCCGTCAAAGCCATTGTCCTCAGGATCAACAGTCCGGGGGGTGGGGTGGCGCCCTCTCAGGAGATCTATGAAGAGTTGCTCAAGACTCGTCAGACCGATAAGAAACCGGTAGTCGCCTCTATGGGGAGCGTCGCTGCGTCAGGTGGCTACTATATCGCGAGCGCAACGGATCTTATTGTGGCGAATCCCGGCACCATTACCGGCAGCATAGGAGTTCTACTTCAGATTCCAAACATCACTGGTCTTATGCAAAAAATCGGTGTAAAGTCGGTGGTCGTGAAGAGCGGCCAGCACAAGGATCTCGCGTCTCCTACCCGCGAGATGACCGCTGCCGAGCGCCAGATCCTTCAAGGCATGCTGGACGATATCCATGACCAGTTTATCGATGTGGTGGCCAAAGGCAGGCAAATAGATCGTAAAAAGATCGAGGCCATGGCAGACGGGCGGATTTTCAGTGGGCGAGAGGCGCAATCGCTTGGATTGGTAGACCAACTTGGTAATCTTCAGGACGCCATCGAGCGGGCAGGAGCGTTAGCCGGGATCCACGGGAAGCCGGCCATCATCCAGGAGCGAAAGCGGGGATTTTTTCTCATTGATCTGCTACGTGGCCTGAATCTACTTAATATCGATTTGCCGATCTTTCCATCCTCAACGCTCTCTGTGAACTATCTTCTCTGGTAATTGAATCGTTCCACCATACCGGGCCGATGCAGTTTCCGAACGCGGAGGAGTTGCCAGTCATGACAAAGGCCGACTTGGTAGAATTGGTTGCTGCCCAAGTGTACCTGACTAAGAAAGACACCGAAGTCGTCATTGATACCATCCTCGAAAGCATCTCGAAGGCGCTCGCTTCGAAAGATGACGGGAAGGTGGAGCTTCGCGGCTTCGGGAGTTTCCGTACCAGGCAGCGCCGCGCGCGGCAGGGTCGTAATCCGCAGAGCGGTGAAGCCGTTCACGTTCCCCCAAAGCGAATCCCCTTCTTCAAACCGGGAAAGGAGTTGAGGCTGCTCATCGATAGCTAGTCCTGATGAGTCGCCTACCGCGTCCGTAAAGGGCATACGCTGCACAAGCCCTATCCCGGCTATCCCCAGATTCTAACATTGCATGAAGAAAGCGTCGATACGAGAGATACCACCTTTATCAGCAACGATAAGCCGCATAAGGGCTTGCCCCCTTCCGGCCAGTACTCTCGAAGTCGCGAAATCCGCTCCCTACCGCGATCGCAACGCCCTAAAAAGATCTTGCGACAGCCAGGATTGAGTGTTAGATTTAGTCAGATACATCAGATACAGTCGTCGGCAATTTATGCCGGCGTTGGTGTAAGGCCGTAGCCTTGGGCAGGTGCAGATTGCCGTATGATGGAAACGCTATGGGCACCATGGAGAATGGTATATGTAGAGAATATCGGGCCTTCCGGCTGCCTATTTTGCGAAGCGCCGGCATCCCAACAAGACGAACAGAATCTCATCCTTTATCGAGGGAAGCTCGTATTTATTCAGATGAACCTGTATCCATACAATCCTGGACACATTATGATCGCTCCATATCGGCATCTGGACGACCTACAAAAGCTGTCGGTGGAAGAACGACTCGAACTGATCCAAGAGGCCGCCAGAAGCACGTCGATTCTGCGTGAGATCATGAGTCCGGACGGGTTCAACCTGGGCATAAATCAAGGAAAGGTTGCGGGAGCCGGTGTCGAACACCATCTTCACTTACACGTAGTTCCGCGTTGGAGCGGAGACACCAATTTTATGCCCGTCGTCGCACAGACCAAAGTTATCCCTGAAGAGTTGACTGTTACCTATCGGAAACTTGCTTCCATCTTTTGTAGGACTTCGTCATAAGGAGAGCATGATGCTCATCAAGATGACCGTACGCGGCATTGCGCTGGATCCGATTACGAATATGCCGATAGTAATCTTGAAGGATCCTGATGAGCGCCGTGCCCTGCCGATCTGGGTCGGGATCTTTGAAGCGAATGCTATTGCGTTGGAACTCGAAAAGGTATCGACGCCTCGACCGATGACCCACGACCTACTCAAAAATATCCTGGACGGTCTCGGTATCACCGTTCAGCAGATTACTGTCAACGACCTGAAAGAAAATACGTTCTACGCGACCATCGACCTGAATCACAACGGTAGCGTCGTCAAGATCGACTCCAGACCGAGCGATGCCATTGCATTGGCCCTCCGCACAAACGCCCCGATCTTCGTCTCTGAGAACGTCGTTGCGCAAGCCAAGAACATCGAGGTCTCAGAAGAGAAAGAAGAAACGGACAAATGGAAGGAGTGGCTTGAGAATCTGAAGCCGGAGGATTTCGGAAAATATAAAATGTGAAGCGCGATTCCCTCAGCTCATCTCTATGTTTTTACCTTCCTTCCCCACCTAGTGTACTGATTCTTCAATTCGTTTACCCAATCCGTAAGTTCCGGTCACACCTCCGTTCTACAGGCAAGCAGCAAAGAATGAACGTCCTGTTATTTATTCAAGTTGAATATAATAGTTGACATAATCTCTCTTATACGACGTTACATACTTAGTCAATACCCCATGCGATGCGGCGTACCCGTAAGCATGAAAGTATGTCGCGAGGCCATGCTACTCAATAAGTTGTCATTGCGAGCGACCAACGGGAGCGTGGTAATCTCAGCGTACTTCAGATTGCGAAGAACGGTGAGATTGCTTCAGTCGCTACGCTTCCTCGCAATGACGTGGGCGGGAGACTGTCGAGACGACAGGCCAGATCTGATGATCGTGCAATACCTGCACCTGGAGCCTGTCTTACTGCCCAAATGAGGGATCAGTCGCGAGGTAAAAGAGAGAGATAAAAGGAACTACAAGCGTTGGATGATTAACGAGAGGTCAGGCCAGACTTATACAATTCGGCTTGTGCACGCTGGGCCCAGCCGGTATTGGGATAGGTCGCAACGATTTTTTCGTACAGTGCGCTCGCCTCTTTCAGTCGATTCATCCCAACATAGGCTGCGGCCAGATGCAGATCCGCCTCAGGAAGCAAGGGCTCTTGAGCAAACTGTTCGATAAGCCTGGAGTACGTCTCGATCGCTTTCTCATAACTTCGCTCCGCCAGATAGGTATCCCCCAGTCCGAGACCGGCCGAAAAGGCAATGAGGCCCTTGGGATTTTTTTCGAGGTAGGTGGTGTACGCAGCCCGCGCCTCGTTGTACTTGCCTGCCGTGTAGTACTGGTTACCGAGACGTAGCGTGGCCTCCGCGGCGGCAGTACTCTGGGGATAACGACTCATCACCTCTTGCAGGAGCCGAATTCCCTCCTCCCGTTTCGCGTCGTCAGAGCCGCTTCGTATACTGGCATCGAGCTGGCTGACTGCCTTATGTAGAAGGGTCGCAGAGTCAGTTTCCTTCCTGCCGCTCCAAGCGAAATACCCGGCGGTCACGGCGGAGAGAGCCAATAGCCCGATCACTGCGGCGGCAGCCAACTTCCACTTGTCAGTGACGAACGTGGTGAGCCGTTTCGCGCTGTCCGCCGCAGAACGGCGTGGATCTGTGTGCCAATCAGGATTGGTGGTATGAAGCCGCATCGTCATTTGTTTTCACTCCCCATGGGACCGCATGGGCTGGTGCGCCCGACAGGACTTGAACCTGCGGCACAGGGTTTAGGAAACCCTTGCTCTATCCATCTGAGCTACGGGCGCCTGTTGCACGTTTGACTCGGTCAAGACGCTGATCAGAACTGGATCAATGAGAAGACTTCCCGATCCCCGAACCGTTCTCTCCCCTGCAGAGATAACAGCTCAATCAGGAAAGCCACGCCAACGACATGGCCGCCGAGGCGAGTAATGAGGTCGATCGCAGCACTCATCGTACCGCCGGTGGCGAGTAAGTCGTCCGCCATCAGGATCCGCTGGCTTGGCAGTATGGCATCCTGATGGATCTCAAGCGTGTCGGCGCCGTACTCCAAAGCATACGTCGTGCGGTGTGTCTTATATGGCAGCTTCCCGGGCTTTCGGATCAACGTTGTACCCGCATGAAGCCTATAGGCCAATGCCGCAGCGACAATGAAGCCCCTCGCCTCTACACCTACCACCAGATCGATATGTCGATCGTGAAATCGCTCAGCAATCTGGTCAATGGCCGCATGGAAGGCCTTACCGTCCGCCAGCAATGGCGTGATGTCTTTGAAAACGATCCCCTTTTTTGGAAAATCCGGGATATCCCGAATTTTCTGCTTCAGCGATTCAGTAGGCATCTCTACTGTCCCTCACTAATGGTGGGGAACCGTCCGATGGCGGCCTGCATCACAATCGTCTGAATAACCGACAAAAAACAAGCCCGCATAGCTTACCGTTATATCGAGCGACGATCCGGGATATCCTGACTGCTGCCGGCACCTATCAGTCAAGAGACTCGCCACATTAGGAAAAATAATGGTCGGGGCGATTGGATTTGAACCAACGACCCCTTGCTCCCGAAGCAAGTGCGCTACCAGGCTGCGCTACGCCCCGACATCATCCGTCCCATCCCTGTTGGCCAATCAATTTGACAAATGCACAATGTCCGAGATCCGTCCACCGTATGGTCGTCCCTCTCTTTACGCCTTTCTTGAGAACCTGATTCCATGGTTGGCCGACCGGCAGCACCAGACGCCCATGATCAGCGAGCTGTTCGGCCAGAGACATCGGGATCTTAGGAGCGCCAGCGCTCACAATGATAGCGTTAAAAGGCGCCTTCTCCTTCCAACCAATGGAGCCGTCCCCTGCACGAATCCACGCGTGGTAGTACCCGAGTGACTCAAGTCGATACCGCGCGCGTAACGCGAGCGTTCGATTCCGCTCAACCGAATATACCTTCACGCCCATTTCCGTCAGGATCGCTGTCTGATATCCGGAGCCAGTCCCGATCTCCAGCACCCGCTGATCCGCTTCGAGCTCAAGCAGCTCTGTCATAAGCGCTACCATAAACGGTTGCGAGATCGTTTGCTTCTCACCAATCGGCAAGGGACAATCGCCGTAGGCACGCCCCCAGAACGCTTCTTCCACAAACAGATGTCTGGGGACCTTGCCCATTGCCTGCAGGACCCCAGGGTGCGTAATCCCGCGTCTCACCAGCTGCTCGGCTACCATTCGCTGCCGGGCAACCGCGTAATCCATTATGCAAACGCAACGCTGTTATTCACACCCATCGACAACCATGTTACGCTGTTGCGCGCCGCCGCCCCGCTGTGGCCGATACGTCGTCCCAGCGGAATTCCCACCTCTGGAGCGCTTCGACAACGCTCGAGTTAGTCAGATCCAGGTGAAGCGGCGTAATCGAGATCGACCCCGCCATCACCGCGGCATAATCGCTGTCTTCCGATGGCTCCCATGTGGGTTCCTTCCCACCGATCCAGTAATAGGCCTTCCCGCGTGGATCGACCTTTCTCACGATAATGTCATCATAGCGTCGCCTTCCCTGTTGCGTGATCGCCACACCTTTAATCGCTGACGGTCGACAATTCGGAACGTTCACGTTCAGCATGGTATTTGATGGCAGTCCATTTTTAGCAATCAGCTTCGCCATCATAACCGCGACCAGTCCTGCAGCCGTAAAGTTGACCCGACGATGAGCCACGACGGACAGGGCAAACGCCGGGACCCCGAGCAGCGTCGCTTCGAAGGCGGCCGACACTGTCCCGGAGTAGGTCACATCATCGCCCATATTCCCGCCAACATTGATCCCCGAGGCGACCAGATCGAACTTCCGGTTGATCATACCCATCAGCGCCAGTGCGACGCAATCAGTAGGCGTACCGTCGACCGTGAACCAGGTCGGTGCAACCTTGGTGACACGCAGCGGCCTGTTTAGTGTAAGGGAGTGGCCGGATGCGCTCCGTTCGCGATCGGGTGCCACTACCCACACCTCACCAAGGTTGGATAGGGCATCCGCAAGCACCCGAAGCCCTCGAGCGTGAATACCGTCATCATTAGAGATCAGAATATTCATTCACAACTGAAAAAAAGAGCAGATATATCATCTGCCCTTCGATGGTCTCGAATACCAATGGGTCAAACTGGTCGGGGCGATTGGATTTGAACCAACGACCCCTGGCCCCCCATGCCAGTGCGCTACCAGGCTGCGCCACGCCCCGAGGATGCCAAGTCTTCACGTCAGGGGGAATCTCTACGCAATAACGAAGAGACTTGCTTCAGTTCTTCCTTCACCAGTCGGAGAGAATCCAACACCGTTGGCGGGAACGGTTCCTGCTCAGATGCGAGATGGCGCTTCGCGCCCGCAATGGTGAAGCGCCTCTGGTAAAGCAACTCCTTAATGCGAAGTACAGCCAACACATCATTACGTCGATAGAGGCGCTGCCCGCTTGGGCTCTTGGTTGGTCGCAGTGTCGTAAACTGTGTCTCCCAGTAGCGGAGGATGTACGGTTGAACCCCGGTCAGCTCAGCAACCTCTCCAATCTTGAAGTACAGTTTTTCAGGGATCTCGGAACCGCTATCAAGACCTGGGAGAAGCCTTTGTAAAGCCCGAGGTTTTGTTCTAACCAACCTCATCCGTGCGCTGGGCACAGTCTTGCCTCTTCCGCCGACTCGAAAGCTACCCGCCGAGGTCGTTCACAGCCTGATGCAGGGCCTTACCCGGCTTGAACTTCAGTACCTTGCGAGCCGAAATAGTAATCGGATCACCGGTCTGAGGGTTCCGCCCTTTTCTCGCCCGCTTGGCTCTGACCTGAAAAGAGCCGAAGCCGACAAGCTGGATCTTCTCCCCTTTCTTGAGGGCGTCTTTCACAATGTCGAGGGTCGCCTCCACTGCTTCCATCGCCTGTTTCTTGGCGAGGCCTCTTTCGGCGACGATCGAAGCTATGTCAGCCTTGGTCATTGTTTTCCTTCCCTCTTACGAAAATACACCATTTCTTTGAGTGCTTCAGTTCCTATATCAGCTTTCGCTACGGATCAGAGAGCTTTCTCAACCTTTCCCCTCCACTTTCGTTGATATGATAGAGAGCACGCGGAAGGTTGTCAAATCCTTTTTCCAGGTGGGTGTACCGGCTACTGAGATGTAGAGTCGTGTCGGCTCGACGAGTCATCGGAAACGAGATGGAGCGGGTCACCTGCAGCCGGAGAAACAGCAGCACGATAGGCATAGCTCAGGGTCCGTCCCATCACCGCCACGTAAATCAGGCCTCCCAGTGCGAGGACCATGGCACCCAGCCGAGCGATCGCCACCTGGGCCGTGATCAGGCCACCAGCCAGCGTCAGGACGCCGACGTTCAGTAAGACAAAGACGAGCGGCCGGCAGCTCTGGAGGGACAGCTCTGCGATTGCCAGCCTGGGCCATCCTCTGCGGTCACGCACACCAACGACGAATCCTGGAAAGAGCTTGAAAGACATCCCGATAATGAGGTTCGTCACCCACCCGAGCAGCCCCAGCACTCCGTACGCTCCCGCAATCCTATTGCCAAGGGCGCTATCCGGATCAATCCACAGCAGCGAGAATCCGAGTCCAACGGCAAGCAGCAAACACACGATGCCGGCCAGCGCGTGCCGCATCGTCCAATCGATCGGTATCCGCCGATGACGCATAAGCGTCTGAAGTATGCCGACATAGGTAAGCAGAGCCAACAGGATCACCACACTCCAGACGGTTATCCCGGGAATCCAGCCAAGAAGCGCCATCGCTAATCCGGCGACGCCGACGGCAAGGCCGTACACTTGCCAGACTGCCACACGCGGTAGCGTCAGTTCGGACAAGAGAAACGCCGGAGCCATCCGATAGGAGACGGAACAGATGGTCAGGCTCACCCATCCGAGCGCCGCAAGATGCGCGTGACCGGCCAGGTTAGTGAGAACGTTGCCGGGAAGAAACCCGCGAGCCTTATCGAACGCCAGGAGAAAGCCGAGCGTTGCCGCAAGCAACAGAAATCCGATCGATATGCACATGCCGGTTTCGGCCGCACTCTTGTGCCAAGCAGGACCAAGGCAGTGCCACATGTTCATCGCAAAGAAGATCACGCTGAGCACAATGGCCGCCGCCGCCATCCAAGTGGGTGGCCATGCTCCAATCAGCATGTGCGCCATGAGACCTGTCGCGCTGAAGATGAAGAGCCCGAACTGCCAGCGCGCTAATCTCGGAAAGCGCAAGGGCCGTTTCGTTATGGCTGGAACGAGCCGGTACATAACCCCCATGATGGCGGAGCTGATCCATCCCAGCGTAAAGGTATGGGTCACGGCCAGGATCCGAGGCTGATAGAAGAACTCCACGAGATCGCCTACCACCCAAGGCACCGACGCGACACCCACTCCGAAGAGGATAATAGCCGACATGAAGAAGTGGATCGGAAGTCGCGCCATTCGGATGACGTCGCGAGACGGCATGCCTTTTGCTATCGGTTCGGTATCCTGCTCCGGAACCACGTTCGCCCCTTCTCTCGGATCAAGATCGATCCGCAATCTTTCGGATCGGTGCAACGTCATGGGATATCCCTTTTCTGACCTCAACCTGCTTGCCCCCCAGCATCTACCAACGAGCCTGATCGTTTTCCAGACACAGCAGACAACGCCATGTTGCCCAGAAAGAGTAGTACGGCTACCACATTGAACAGTCCGCCCGCCAGTCTTCCGGGCTGCCACATCGCCACATCCCCCACTATTCGCAGCACAAGCGACAGATGAAGCAGGATGAGATGGCTGTAGAAGGCGGGGCGAAAAGGCAAAGGAATTCCCAGCACAGACGGAAAGATGATCGGGGCGTGCCCGATAATCATAGAAAACACAAAGCCCACAAATATGGCGTGTAGAGTCGCATCATAGCCGTTCTGAATGTCAGGTCCGTGCATAGCGTGCAAAGTTGCATGATGGTGAGCCGCCACTCCGCCAAAAATTAATGTGAGCATCCCGGCTACTGCCAGCCACACGTAGCCTGAAAGCAGGCTGAGCGCCACAAATCGGTGGAGTCCTGTTTTTTGCACCGCATGTCGCGCCATATCGTGCCGCAATAACCAGACACTCAGCGCAATCAGCCCCAACCCGCTCAGGCGCGCCCCGATGTCGAACGCAATCCCGACGGGAATGAGTCCGGCCACAAACAACCCCAGCGCGGCGAGGAATGAGAGCCGATGTCGTGGCGCAAGAGGGAGAAAGCGGCTCAACTCCAGTCGTTCGCCGGCAATGGTCAGGATCAGGAAGGCGGCCCACCAACTCACTACGCTGGCAATCGACCATCCGTTAAGCCAGAGGATGTTGCCTCCCAGCCACACGAGCGCCCCAAGCCCCATCGTGATTGTAAACAGGGCCGGCTGCTCCCATATGAGGCGAGCGAACGTGACGACCAAGATGAGGCTGCCCATGGTCATCAATGCCGGACCTACTGTACCGGGCACACCGGTAATCAGCGCCACGGCGCCCGCCCCGGTACACAGCGGTCCAACAGCAGACCACCACTTCCCCATTGCCACCGCCCGTTCCAACCCGATAAGCGTCCCTAAGAATCCGGACACCATCAGAGGACCATGTACATCCGGCAACGTCGCAGGGACGATTGACCAGTCCCAACCTAAACGGTAGAGTCCTCCCAGCAATGCAGCGAGCAGGGCGAGCATCCCCGCCGCCATCAGCGGAAACCTGTAGGCGCGTCGCAAAGCCCCTGTTGGAACTTGCATTGTTCGTGGTGGGATCGCCCGTTCCGACAGCGCTAGAGGTCGTATCGTGAGAAACGCACTCAGGCTCAGACTAAAGAGCGACGTCATCGTGAAGGCCGAAAGGACGCACCACGAACAGATCGATTCAATCACTGCGACCTGCAGATAGATCAGCCATGCCGACACCGCGACGCCGATTCCGGCGATTGCGACGATCATCCCCAGCACCCGCCGACTGAGAAGCGTTACGGCCACGATCGAGAGAGTAAGTAGCAGCAGATACCCCCCGATACCGAAGGCGGCAAGAGGGATTCCTCTGATCTCAGAGTATGCGCTTTGATTGACAACATCGCATCCCCCTGCAAGACAGAAGGCCGCAGTGTCCGCGCGATGCTGCCAGAGCAGATAGCTTGAGTCGCCCAGGCCTAACAGGGCGAGTACAGGGAGCGCCAGCAGCCGCCGCAACGTTCGACGGCTACCGACTGCCTCAGTAGACCTCAATTGGAACATGGGCGCGCCGTCGCGCGTAGCCGGCAATCGACTCGAGTACCCCCCTGGAAACCGGCGTCAAGCCGGGGTCGGCTGGGACCCGGTCGAGCGTATAGATATGAACACCACGCGGGCAAATCTCACCCACCCGGTCGGACCATTCGCGAATCGCTAAAGGGGCCGTATTCGCCACTCTCCCCCACACGAACATCGTTTGCAGTAGTACGCCGTCGAGCTCGGCTAACCCCTGGAGCATCGTACCGAAGTCCCACCCGGGGGCCGGCAGATTGATCCGACGCACGAGTGTCTCGCTTCCGGCATCCAACTTCATCAACTTTAGATCGATCCTCAGCAGGGCGGCGCGCACCTCCGGCCGATGCACAGTAGAGCTATTCGAAAGAATGGCGAGCTTGGCGTAGGGCGTATAGAGGTCCCGCAGGTCAGCGGCGGCCTTGACAATCGCCTCCAACTCCGGATGGAGCGTCGGCTCGCCATTGCCTGAGAAAGTGATGACGTCGATGGGGATCTGCTCACGGCGCAGTTGCTGAAGCTTCGTCTCCAAGGCATCGGTAACCTTTTGAGCTGAAGGCAACTCCGCGCTCTGCTCGGTGGGCTTCAGGATCGGATGCACTGTCCAGCCGCACTGACAATAACGACAGTTGAAGGAACAGAGCTTCGCGCCGGCCCCAAGCAGATTCACGCCCAGCGAGCGGCCGAGCCGTCGGGAATGCAGCGGCCCGTAGACCAGATCCTCTTTGACCAGACGGTGTCGGCGTGTGTCCCTCGTCATCACGTTTGGCGTACGACTTCCATCCTGGCGGGGTCTACTGTCTCAAGTACGGCCACGTACGGAAGCCCCCGTCCCTGCCCATACGCGTCGAGGCCGTAGCCGATCATCCAGGCGTCGGGTACCTCAAAGCCGACGTAGTCGGCGTTGATCGCCACCTGTCGTCGACTCGGTTTGTCCAGGAGGACACAGGTGCGCAGCCAGCGTGGGTTCCGGGCGGCCAGGTGCGCGCGGACCATGCTGAGCGTCCGTCCCGAATCCAGGATATCATCGACAAGCAACACCACCCGTCCGTCGAGATCCAATGCGCTGTCCTTGTGGAGCTGTACCAGGCCACTGGAGGCCACCAACGGCCCGTAGTGTGAGACGGCCATCAGGTCAACCTGGGGCTCGATCTCCAAGCGTCCCAGCGCCCGTACCAGGTCGGCGAGGAAGATAAACGCGCCGGTGAGCAGACCGATCAGGACCGGCGTCGGCTCCGGCAGGTCCTGGGCGATCGCGTACGCCAGCTCATCCACCCGCGCTGCAATCGTCTGCTCATCGAACAGAACCCGATGTGTCAGCACACCATTCCGCCTTGCAGGTACAGGGGGGTAGCCCCTGTAATCGCCACTGACACGACGCTCCCGTCCGCTACCCCTCCACCTCCAAAGTGGACAATCTTATTCTGCCGTGTCCGACCGGTATGGCGATCGGTATTCCCCTTGGCATCTTCACGATTCACCAACACCTCGACTGTTCGGCCGAGGTACGCGCGGTTGCGCTCCAGCGACAGTCGGTTCATGAGCGCAAGCGCCTGCTCCAACCAACGGGCTTTCACCTCCTCAGAGAGCTGATCAGGCATCCGTTCCGCCTCTGTGTGGGGTCTCGGCGAATACTTGAACATGAAGGCGCCATCGAACCCAACCTTCTGCATCAGATTCAGAGTCGCCTGAAAATCCTCCTCCGTTTCACCGGGAAACCCGACAATAATGTCCGTAGTGATAGCGATCTCTGGTGTCCTGGCCCGCAGCAGTGCGATCTTTTCCAGGTACTCATCCCGAGTATGGCCGCGCTTCATTTGATGCAGGATCCGATCAGAGCCCGATTGAACCGGCAGATGGATCTGTTCGCACAGACTCGGCAGTTCGGCGATTGCCGCCGCCAGCTCATCGGTCACATCGAGAGGATGCGGACTCGTAAATCGAACCCGCATCTGACCGTCTACGAGCTGATCGATCTGACGGAGCAGTTCCACAAAGCTGACCGGAGGCGTGAGTTTCCTCCCGTAGGAGTTGACGGTCTGACCCAGGAGCGTGACCTCGCGATACCCCTGGCGCTTGAGCCCGCGGATCTCCTCCACGATCTCCTGCGGAGGCCGACTGCGCTCACGGCCACGAGTGAAAGGAACTACGCAAAAGGTACAGAAGTGATCGCACCCCTCCATGATGCTGACCCAGGCCCTGATATTGCTTTGACGCTGAACCGGCGCGTTTACGGGGTAGGAGTAACCTGGTGTTCTTGCGGTCGCAACGCCTCTCGCCGTCCCGGCCTGAAGCAACGATGGAATGGCTGTGAGCTGTCCTGGACCGACAACGAAGTCCAGGTATGGAAAACGATTAAGGAGCGCCTCCCCTTCCTGCTGCGCGACACATCCGCAGATGCCGATCTTCAGTTCGGCGCGCTCCCGTTTCAATACCTGAAAAGACCCGAGGCGGCTGTAGACCTTATGCTCCGCCTTCTCGCGGATCGCGCAGGTATTGAGAAGAATCAGGTCGGCCTCCTCCTCCCGTTCGGTAAGGGTATACCCCTCGCGAAGCAGCAGGCCGGTGATCCGCTCTGAATCAAGATCGTTCGCCTGACAGCCAAAGGTGATCAACTTCAGTTTAGGCATTGCCAACCTCTTGCGGTGTACAGCGTGCGAGCGTGCGGCGTTTTGAGAAGCGATGGAAGCTGACGCACCACGCAGTACGTAATAACGCAATACACGCAATGAGCATCAGCCACGAAGCACGTCAAGGGCCCGCTCGATCCGCTCTACTCCCTTGCTGATACTTTCCATCGGCGTCGCGTACGAAAGGCGAAGATGCGCGTCGCTTCCGAATTCGCTCCCTGGGACCAATACGACACGGGCAGTCTGCAATAGGTAGGTTGCCATCTCGGCGGAGTTCCGAATAGGGCGGCCATTCGCCACTGCTCCGTAGAAGCTGGAGACATTGGGAAAAAGATAAAATGCGCCTTCAGGGTTCGTGCATGTAATACCGGGAATGACATGCAGCCGATCGATGAGATACTTCCGACGTCGATCGAATTCAACCACCATAGCGCGCAGATCATCATGCGGGCCGAGGAGGGCGGCAACCGCTGCCTTCTGCGCGATCGAGGTGGGATTCGACGTGACCTGACTTTGGATAGTGCCCATCGCCTTGATGATCTCCGCCGGTCCCGCCGCGTACCCGATCCGCCAACCGGTCATGGCATACGCCTTCGAGACGCTATTGACAAGGATCGTTCGACTTTTTATCTCCTCGCCGAGCGAGGCGATGCTCGTATGGGCATGCCCGTCGTAGGTCAGCGATTCATACGCCTCGTCCGAAATCACCAACAGGTCTCGCTCCACCGCAAGCGCGGCGATCGCCCGTAACTGTTCCAGCGGGACCATGGCGCCGGTCGGGTTGCAGGGACTGTTCAGCAGGATCGCCTTGGTCTTCGGCGTAATGGCCGGCTCCAGCGCCTCACGGGTCAGGTGGAACCCATCCTCTTCCCGCGTCTGCACGATGACCGGCCGTGCATCGACAAGGCGAATCTGTTCCGTGTAGGTGACCCAGTAAGGGGCCGGGACAATTACCTCGTCCCCAGACTCAAACAGCACCTCGGCGATGTTGAACAACGAATGCTTCGAACCGCACGATACAATCACCTCTGGCGGACTGTAGGAGAGGCCGTTATCGCGCTTCAGCTTGGTGATGATCGCCTGTTTCAACTCGTCGATGCCGGCGGCAGCGGTATATCGTGTGAACCCCTCCCGGATGGCGGTAATTGCCGCTTCCTTGACGTGAGCCGGCGTCTCAAAATCCGGCTCTCCGAGTCCGAAGTCCACAACATCGATTCCGTCCGCCTTCATCTGCTTGGCGATAGCAGCAATGGCCAGCGTGGCAGAGGGACTGGCATTCCTGGCGCGACTTGACAGATTTATGGTCATTGTCCTTGTCTCCGTTTTTCTCCCTAACGTAAGGTGACCTGCTCCTTCAGCATCCTTTCCACCATGGGTGTGACGAATTGGGAAACGTCCCCGCCCAGTAAGGCGATCTCTTTCACGAGCCGCGAACTCAGGTAAGAATACTTTTCGTGGGGCATAAGGAATACCGTCTCGATCTCTTCGTTGAGTTTTCGATTCATCAACGCCATCTGAAATTCGTATTCGAAGTCGGAGAGAGCGCGAAGACCACGGATAATCACGCGCGCTCTCCTTCGTTGCATGTAGTCCACCAGGAGGCCGTCGAAGGAGTCGATAGAGACACCTCGCATCCCCCGAACAGCGTTCCGGATGATCTGTTGCCGCTCCATAAGGCTGAACAGCGCGGCTTTCTCCGGGTTGGTGCTCACAGCGATAATAAGACGAGAAAAAAGGCGATGGGCCCGCCTGGCGATATCAATATGACCGAAGGTAAACGGATCGAAGGTCCCGGCGTAGACAGCCAGCGTCGTCACATTGCCTCCTGTTGGTAGAGCTGAAGGGCTGTGCCGCCATGTCGGACCTCGCGAATAAGCGTCAGCCCGGCAGGGACGTGGATCGGGACGGCCTTTACAGATCGTTCCAGAATCGTCATGCCGGTCGGTGCAAGGATCCTAGTCGACGCGATCAAACTAATGACCGCCCCCGCATCAGTGTGCAGGTAAGGCGGATCCAGAAATATCAGATCGAATTGTCGTGATCCGCAGACCGACCGGCGCAGGTATCGGAGAACTTCCATCGGAACTACCTCAGCCCGGTCACGAAACCCCGACGTGTCGAGATTTCGATGCAACATCGTAAGGGCCGACCGATTATGCTCAACGAAGACCGCCACAGCCGCGCCACGGCTCAGGGCTTCGATCCCCACCGCTCCGGTCCCCGCGTACAGGTCGAGAAACGTCCTGCCTTCTATCTGTTGCGCCAGCAAATTGAATAGGACCTCCCGCAGATAGTCCGAGGTCGGCCTCGTCCTTCTTCCGCGAGGAGCCAGAATCCGTCGCCCCCTGGCGAGGCCGCCGATCACCCTCATGAGTCGTATGAAGCAGATGTGTGCGTCTGCGCTTGATTTTACTTCGTGGTCGCAGTATAATTATTGGTCGTTGCGAATAATCATTCAGTGGTCACCAACCATCGGAGGTGCTTCAATGCCGATCACGCATGCCAGTCAATGTGAAATGTGCGGACGAGGTCCGCGAGTAAGCAGTCAGGTCAGCCATGCCCACAACGTCAGTAAGCGCCGTCAGCAGATTAATATCTCGCGTCATCACATTGTCATGAACGGCACTCGCCGCTACATGGCACTCTGCACTCGCTGTCTGCGATCCGGGCGCGTCCAGAAGGCCGGATAAACAAAAGCGCCATTAACTGGTAATCATTAGCTCATGGCTGATCTTGGTCAGCCGCGAATGCGCTCTACTCCCATCACCCCGTCGATCTGGCGGATCGCTCCCATCGCTGACTGAAGCTGCTTCAAATTGGCTACCTCAAGCGTAAAGGTGTTTAATCCCTTCCGGTCTTCCGTCACGCGTATATCAGCCTGAGCAATATTAATCTTCGTGGCGGAGATTGCCGAGCTGATTGCAGCCAGAATCCCTGGTCGGTCCTTCCCGATCATCACGCGGATTTTGACCTGATGGGCGGTCTTCGGTGCTGCATCCCAGGAGACGTTAATCTTTCGATCCGGGTCGTACAGGAGTTGGTCTATATTCGAGCAATCCGCCGTGTGGACCGAAACCCCGCGTCCACGGGTAATGAAACCGACAATCTCATCACCAGGGAGCGGGCTGCAACACCTGGCGAACCGAATGAGAAAATCGTGTGCCCCTAGAAGAGTCACGCCCTCATCGGGCTGCTGGCGGACCTTTCGCTCCGGCTTTATCTCCCCTTCATGGGGTAGCTCTTCTGCGGGCAGGAGCTTGGCTATGGCCTGGCGAGGGGAGAGCTTACCAAATCCGACGGTGGCGAAAAACTCGTCCGGGGCCGCATAGCCATAGCCGACGAGAACCTTGGTGATCGCGTCCGGCTTGAGGATCTGAGAGGGGCTCTTACCCAACCGCCGAAGCTCCTTTTCCAGCAGGTCTTTCCCGAGACTGATACTCCGGACCTTCTCCTCATTTTTGATCCACTGCTTGATCCGCCCCCTCGCCCGCGAGGTCTTCACGAGTTTCAGCCAGTCGCGGCTCGGATGGTGCTTTGAGTCGGTCAGGATCTCGATAATGTCGCCATGTTGCAATTCGTATCGCAGGGGGACCAGACGGCTATTCGCCCTGGCCCCCACACAGGTAAGGCCGATATCGGTGTGGACACCAAAGGCAAAGTCAATGGGGCACGCCCCCTTGGGGAAGTTCTTCACATCTCCTTTCGGCGTAAATACATAGACTTCTTCAGGGAACAGATCAACCTTCACCGTTTCCAAAAACTCCCGGCTGTCTTTCAGATCGCGCTGCCACTCCAGGAGCTGTCGAATCCAGGCAAACCCTTTGTCGGCCGGGTCAAGCGCCGCCTTCCCCTCCTTATACACCCAATGGGCCGCTATCCCCTCCTCCGCCGTTTTGTGCATCTCATGGGTTCGGATCTGTATCTCCACCGGTTCGCCGACCGGGCCGATCACGGTCGTGTGCAACGATTGATACATGTTGGACTTCGGCATCGCAATGAAGTCCTTGAACCGACCCGGAATCGGCTTCCATAGTGAGTGGATCACGCCCAGCGAACCGTAGCAATCCTTGACTGATTCGGTGATTACCCGGACCGCGGTCAGATCATAGATCTCATCGAATTCTTTATGTTGATCGTGCATCTTCTTGTAAATACTATAGAAATGCTTTGGCCGACCGATGATCTGGGCCCGAATACCGACCTCGGTTAACTTCTGCTGAAGGATCCCGATGGCCTCATTGATATCCTTCTCACGCTCCCGCCGTTTCTTCGCGATCCGTGCTGACAAGTCCTGGTAGACCTCGCGTTCAAGGTGGCGGAGCGCCAGGTCTTCGAACTCGGCCTTCATCCAATAAATTCCAAGGCGATGGGCGATGGGCGCGTAGATGTCGAGTGTTTCCCTGGCAATCAGTCGACGCTTCTCCTCTCGAAGCGGTTCGAGGGTGCGCATATTGTGAAGCCGATCAGCCAGCTTGATCAGGATGACACGGATATCTTTCGACATCGCCAGCACCATCTTACGGAGGCTCTCGGCCTGGTGCTCCAGGCGACTACCAAAGGGGAGCTTACTGATCTTCGTGAGACCGTCGACGAGATCCCCGATCTCATTGCCAAAGGCCTGCTTGACCTCCTCCAGAGAGGCGTGGGTATCTTCTACCACATCGTGCAGGAGAGCCGCCGCAATGCTCGCTACATCCATCTTCAGATTCAGCACAATCTCAGCCACCGCTATCGGATGCGACAGGTACGGCTCCCCAGAGATTCGCTCCTGACCCTTGTGGACCCTGGCGGCAAAATCGTAGGCACGTTGCAGCAGGGCCACATCCGCATCAGGTGATGCTGCGCGAACGCGTTCAATAATCGGCTCAATTCCCATGGCGCTTGTACCTATCGTTGCTGATCTATGCTGTCAATATCCCATAGCCCTTTGTAACACTTTATTTTTAGCACATTTTCGCGGACTTTCCAAAAGCTTTCAGGAAGTTTCAATTCGACGTCACGCCCGCCTTCTTTGTAAAGTGTGCCTACAGTCCTAGCAGTCTCAGGATCTCTTCTTGCCGGACTGGACCACGTCTTACAATGACGGGCGGGCTGACGGTAACGTCCACAACGGTTGACGGACTCCGACCGGCCACAGGACCCCCATCCAGAACCAGGTCCACCTGATCCCCCAACTGCCGTAGCACCTCATGGGCGTCCAAGGGATCTTTATCCCTCGACCGGTTCGCGCTTGTTCCGGTCACCGGGCCGCCGAACTGGCGGATCAGCGTAAGCGCAACGGCTGCATCCGGGGCCCTGAGGCCGATTCGACCGGTCCCTGCAGTGAGCAGCGTGCAGATCCCGCGAGGGGCCCGCACGATGAGGGTAAGCGGACCGGGCCAGTAGCGCTCGGCAAGCCGAACGGCCGCCTCAGGCAGTTCACCAACCAGCCTGGTCGCCATCATGAGGTCGGCTACCAGCAGCGGGATAGGACTCCTCAGACTACGACCCTTCGCGACAAAGACGCGCCTGACGGCAAGCGGGTTTGAAGCATCAGCTCCGAGGGCGTACAGGGTGTCGGTGGGAAACGCGACCAGACCCCCCTTCCGGAGAACCAAGACGGCGCGAGCCACCGCAGAAGCTGACGGGATCTCAGGTACGACCGCAGGTCTTATCGCTTGAGCGTTCGATCGGTCACCTGTTCGAACCATCCTTGAAAGCTACCCCCTTTCTTGACCTGATAGATTACATAGGGTGGCTTGACCAGATCGCCCTTATGGTCCCACCGGAGCCGGCCGAGAGCGCCCATGTAGGTCATCCGATGCAAGACCTGCGAGACCCGAAGTAAATGAGGCCGCGACGGAGTTGTTGGCCTGGCATCGGCAATGGCCGTAAAAAGCGCGCCTGCCGCGTCGTACGCGTACAGCGAATATGGGCCGATGGCGCTGTACCGAGCGTGAAAGCGCTTGATGGCGGCCTCAGCAGTTGGCAGCAGCATAGGGTCGGGAGCGAAGGTCAGATAGGTCCCTGCCGCCGCAGCCTCTCCGGCCAGATTGACGAACTCCGTTCCGAACACCCCATCCCCACTGACCAGAGTAGCCTGGACACCCTCCTCCCGGAGCCTTTTCGCCAGCAGACCGCCCTCGTGATACAGCCCCCCGAAATACACCAGGTCCGGCTCCTTCGCCTTGATCTGTTCGACCACAGAGTTAAGATCTTTCCTGTCCGACGAAAGCGCCATGCTGGTCACACGAAGGCCGCGCAGCGCATGTACGATCCGCCGCTTGAAAGCCTCTGCAAGCGCCTGACCGTAAGCCGTTCGATCGTACAGGATCACTATCCGGCGAGGGTGAAGCCTGTCAAGGACGAACTCGGCCGCCACCCGTCCCTGCTGATCATCTCGACCGCACGTACGAAAGAGGCTCTGGAACCCCTGCTCTGTGAGTCGCGGGTCGGTGCTTGAGGGTGTGATCTGAGGAATTCCGGCTGCCTGATAGATCGCTGAAGCCGGAAGCGAGGCGGCTGACGTCAGGTCGCCGATCACACCCCAGACCCCTGCCTGCACCAATCGTTTGGCTGCAGCAACCGCCTCCAAGGGATCGTTACGATCGTCCTCCAGTAGGAGTTGAATGCGATGCCCCTGGATACCTCCCTTCTCGTTCCACTCCTCGACAGCCAATGCCGCCGCCTCCCGTACATAGCGGCCCAGGTGCGCCATGTCGCCCGACATCGGACCCACGATCCCGATCGTAATGTCGGAAACCCTCTGTGCGTCCCCCGCCGCTGACGTCTGCGGAATGTACGCCAAGGCGAGCGCCAGGAAGGCCACGACGATACGGGCTACAGAACAAGCCGACTTTTTCCGGCGATTACTCCCCAAGGTAGGCGCTTCGAACTTCACCATTGGCCATAAGGTTTTCAGCTTCATCGCTCAGTACGATCCGACCGACCTCCATGACGTACCCTTTGGCCGCGATCCGCAGGGCCATGTGCGCGTTTTGCTCGACCAGCAGGATGGTTGTCGATTGGGCATTAATCTCTCGAATCACCTCGAAGATTGTCTCTACCAATTTGGGGGCCAGTCCGAGCGAAGGTTCATCCAGCAGCAAGAGCCGTGGGCGCGCCATCAGGGCGCGACCGATAGCCAACATCTGCTGTTCGCCGCCGGAGAGGGTTCCGCCCGGTTGCAATCGGCGGTCTTTCAGCAGCGGGAAGAGTTGAAATACCCGATCGAGGTCCTGACGGATCTCTGCGCTATCAGCGCGGGTGTAGGCGCCCATCTCCAGATTTTCCAGGACGGTCAGCGTTGGAAAGATTCTCCGCCCCTCGGGGACCTGTGAGATGCCACGCTCGACGATGGCATGGGGTGGCAGGTGAGTCAGATCCTCATCCTCGAAGATGATCCGTCCGTTAGTTGGTCTCAGGATTCCGGAAATCGTCATTAACGTCGATGACTTCCCGGCCCCGTTGGCACCGATCAGTGTAACGATCTCACCCTCCTTCACCTCAAGACTTATCCCCCTGAGCGCGTGGATGGCGCCGTAATGGACATGTACCTCTTGCAGGCTAAGCATGTACCGACTCTTTCCCGAGATAGGCGCCGATCACTCTGGGGTCGGCCTTGATCTCTTCCGGTCTGCCTTCGGCGATCTTGATCCCGTGGTCGAGAACGACTACCCGTTCCGAAATGCCCATCACCAGCTTCATGTGGTGCTCGATGAGCAGAACGGTAATGCCCCGGGCGCGAATTGCATGGATCAACTCCATGAGGGCGTTGGTCTCCTGAGGGTTCATCCCCGCGGCCGGCTCATCCAGGAGTAAGAGGGTCGGGTCGCTTGTCATCGCCCTCGCGATCTCAAGGCGTCGTTGGTCGCCGTATGGAAGTTGGCTTGCCCATAGATCGCTTTTTTCCTCGAGGCCTACGAACCGCAGCAGGTCACACCCTTTTGCCACCAACTCCTCCTCTTCTTTGATCACGCCTTTCGGTCGGATGATCGCGCCGATCACTCCAGCCCGCATCCGACAGTGGCCCCCTACCATAACGTTCTCGAGCACCGTCATGTCGTGGAACAACCGAATGTTCTGAAAGGTGCGGGTCACCCCCTTCGCGGCCACCTGATTTGGCCTCAGGCCGACCAGGTTTTCACCGCGATAGCGGATCTCTCCGGACGATGGAGCGAAGAGGCCTGTCACACAATTAAAAAAGGTGGTTTTACCGGCCCCGTTGGGGCCGATCAGGCTGACAATTTCCCCCGCCTTCACGCTGAGATCGACCATATCAAGTGCTCGGAGACCGCCGAAATCTATCGACAGCTTTCGTGTTTCAAGTAGGATCGTGATCGTATCACTCGGCAGTTGTGGGGTCGGACCGACCCGCCGTAAGTCCGCCGAATGGGCCTGAGGCCCGCTCGCCACTGAGGCGCGAGACAACCCCTTATGCCCGATGGGGATCGTCCGTCGGCGCGCGGTAAGCAGCCCCCTTGGTCGAATCACCATCATCCCAACCATGGCCGCCCCAAAGACCAACATGCGGTACAGCGCAAACTGCCGCATTATCTCGGGCAGGATCAACAGCAGTGCGGCCCCAAGGATCACTCCTGGTATGCTTCCCATCCCGCCAAGCACGACCATACAGAGAACGATGACCGATTCAAAAAATGTGAAGCTCTCAGGAGAGATGAATGTCATCTTACTCGCAAAGAAGACACCCGCAACTCCCGCCCACGTCGCGCCAAGACCGAACGCGAGCAGCTTCGTCTTGACCAGGTCGATCCCCATCGCCTCAGCGGCGATCTCGTCATCGCGCATCGCGGTCCAGGCGCGACCAAGACGCGACTGATTGAGCCGATTGACTGCGAAGATTGTGAGCAGAACGACAGCAAGGATCAGGTAGTAGTAGTGGATCGGGTGGGAAAAGGTGAATCCGAAAAGACTCGGGCGTGCGATCCCGATAATCCCGTTAGGTCCGCCTGTCACGCTATCCCAATTGTTCAGAACGATCCGGATCATCTCACCGAACCCGAGCGTGACAATCGCCAGGTAATCGCCCCGCAGACGCAGGGCCGGGAAGCCGAGTACAACGCCGAAGATGGCCGCCAGAACCGCCCCCAACGGCAAGACCTCCCAGAACGAGAAGCCAACCCGGGTTGCGAGCAGACCGTACGCATAGGCTCCTACGGCATAAAACGCGATGTAGCCGAGATTCAGCAGCCCCGCCAGGCCCACGACGATGTTGAGTCCGAGCGCCAGCGTCACATAGATCCCCACCTGGGTCAACACATCGATGTAATACCGATTCAGACCAAGGGGGATCACAATCGCAGCGGCGAGCATCAGAATGTAGAGCGGGCGACGATTGATGCGCTGGGTCAGGCTGCGAACAGTAGCCCCACCGGCCTCCACCAGACGATCCATCCACACCGGTGATTTTCTTCGCCATTGGGAAACGAACCACTGCATGAGGCCGAGCAGCGCCACAACGCCGGTAACCATGAGGGGACGTCCCAGGCCAAAATAGTGGGCGTCCAACTCTATCATGAGAGGCAGCGACAGCAGTCCCAGCCACAGACTGGTTAGAATGATTTTCGCCAAAGGGCGGCGATAGAATGGAAGAGAATGCGACAAGGTTCGCATGGTGTTCCTAGGCGCGTTTTGATGTGTCCGTACCCAATAGGCCCGAGGGGCGAAAGATCAGTACAAGAATCAGGATAGCAAACGCGAACACATCTTTGTACTCACTGGAGATATAGCCCGCCCCCAGGCTCTCAATGAGACCCAGCAGCACTCCTCCCAGCATCGCGCCGGGAATGCTGCCGATCCCCCCCAGCACAGCGGCGGTAAAGGCCTTAATGCCGGCGATGTAGCCGATGTAGAAGTTAATCAGACCATAGTACATTCCGACCATTACGCCAGCCACTGCCGCGAGCGCCGAACCGATAAGGAACGTCACACTGATCACTCGGTTCACATCGATACCGACTAGGCTGGCCATCTGCTTATCCTGGGCTGCTGCCCGCATCGCCTTACCGATCTTGGTCCGGCGCACCAACAGGTGAAGCCCGCACATCATCAGGACAGAGGTGACTATGATGAAGATCTGGATTGCGCTGATCCTGCCACCCGGCAGGTCGATTCCACCCTGGATGAACAGTTCAGGGAACCCCTTATCCCTGGGCCCCTGGGCCAGCATGACGAAATTCTGGAGAAAGATCGAGACGCCCAGAGCGCTGATGAGCGGAGACAGACGCGGGGCGCTACGCAGCGGCCTGTAGGCCAACCGTTCAATGGTGATGCCGTAGGCGCCGCAGAAGAGAATCGCCGCGATCATCATGCAGAGGAGGGTGATGCCGGAATCCGGAGATGTCAGATGAAGCGTGGTCAGGAGACTGAAGGTGATGATTCCAATGTAGGCGCCCAACATGTAGATTTCGCCGTGGGCGAAGTTAATCAGCTCAATGATCCCGTAGACCATGGTATAGCCCAGCGCGATCAGCGCATAGACACTACCAAGCGTTAACCCGTTCACCAACTGTTGAAGCAGCATGTCCCCTCAACGCAAAGGGAGGGAAGAGATGGCTCCCTTCCCTCCCTTTTACGTCACAAGTACCCTTTCCGCCTACTGGAGTTCCACAAACTTTCCGTTCTTCACCTCCCAGATCACGTAGGGCGACACCAGCACGTCACCCTTTTTATCGAACTGAATCGGTCCGAGAGCGGTTTTCCATTTCGTCTTCCTGATATAGTCCGCGATCTTGACGCCATCGGTAGATTGAGTCGCGGCAATCGCATCGAAGAGAAGCACGGCGGCCACATAGCTATACACGGTGTAGGCTCCCACCGCGGTGCCAAACTTTTCTTTGTGCCGCTGGATGACTCCCTGGGCTTCCTTGATCTTTGTTTGGTCCGGGGTGAACGTGATAAAGGCGCCCTCCGCAGCCTTACCCGCAATCTCAACGAACTCCTTGGCCCAGACGCCGTCGCCACTAATAAAGATCGTTTTCATTCCCAGTTCGCGCATCTGCTTCGTGATCAGGATGGCCTCCGGATAGATGCCGCCGTAAAAGAGGACTCCCGGATCGGTCTGTCTGACAGCGGTCAGAACCGGTCGGTAGTCTTTTTCTCCCTGCGTAATACTCCCGTAGTAGACAGGCTTGATCCTGGCCTTTTCCAGGGCCTTCACCGTTTCATCTGCCAGCCCTTGTCCGTATGTGGTCTTATCGTGCAGGACTGCGACCTTCGCCTTCTTTAGCTTCTTCACAATGAAGTTGGCCGCCACACCGCCCTGCTGGTCATCCCTGCCGCATACGCGGAAGACGTTCCACAGGCCGCGTTCAGTGAATTGCGGATTGGTCGACGCAGGGGTAAGCTGCACAACCTTGCCGTCGCGATAGATAGTAGACGCCGGAATCGAGCAACTGCTGTTGAAATGGCCGATCACCCCGACGACCCCTTCATTGACAAACTTATTGGCGACCGCAACGGCCTGCTTAGGATCGTGTTGATCGTCACCCCAGACGATCTCAATCTTCTGTCCCAGGAGACCCCCTTTGGCGTTCCACTCGTCTGCGGCAATGATGGCGCCGTTCTTCAGCTCCTGTCCCAGAGCGCCTTGATCCCCCGTCAGTGGTCCGGCCACACCAACTTTTATAGCACCGGCCGCCTGGGCGTTTGCGGCAATGAGTAGGATAAGCGTGAGAGCCTTCCACAGCCACAACCACCGCCGTCCCATTCTTCCCTCCTCGATCGAATTAGTGGCAGCATGATGATGCTATGCAACGGATCCGATTCCATACACACATCGAATCGACAAGCACTTACGAGCGCAACCTTATTGCCGACTATAGAAATATTGTGAAAAGATTGCCGTTGGCTTCCTACTGTATTAGCACTCGCCCTTCGCTTGTCGAATCGCTGTTGCGAAGGCCTGAGTCGCTGTGGTGATGTCATCGGCGCCGACGATCGCCGAGATTACCGCGGCTCCGGCCGCCCCGGCTCGAATGACGATCCCAACGTTGCTCAATGTGATGCCGCCGATGGCCACGAGCGGAAGATCGACCCGGGCCTGCACCTGTCGGATGATCTCGCAGCCTTTTGGCTCGTAGCCGGTGGCTTTCGTTCCGGTCGCGAAGATCGGCCCGATGCCGAGATAATCGGCGCCCTCCTCTGCGGCCCGAACCGCCTGCTCCACGGAGTGAGTCGAAACCCCCAGAATCTTGCCGATTCCAAGGAGTGCGCGGGCGGCCTTTGGCGGCAGGTCGTCCTGCCCAAGGTGGACCCCATCGGCATCGACCGCCAGGGCCAGGTCGAGTCTATCATTGACGATGAAGCGTACTCCGCGCTCTTGACACAGTCGAGCGATCTGACGCGCCTCCTGTAGAAGCTCACGGGGTCCGGCCACCTTGTCCCGAAGCTGGATCATCGACGCACCGCCCTCCACCGCTCGCGCCGCGATGTTGAAGTGGCTCAAGCCGCGAGCATACCGGCGGTCGGTGATAACACACAGGCGACATGCCTGCCAGGGAATCACGGAGCTATCTCGCAGAGCAATACTGCATGTGTCTGCGATACGCCCATAGGCATATATTTCTCACAAGACACTGCAACTCAATGAGCTGTCATTGCGAGCGACCAACGGGAGCGTGGCAATCTCACCATCGTTGTTCTGAAGGACTGTAAGATTGCTTCGGCTTCGCCTCGCAATGACGCGACAGGTTGTCGACCCAATACAGAGATCGGTGAATCGCCTCAGGCTCGCTCTACATAACTACCGAAGCGCGTGTCTACACGAAGTAGATCCCCGACGTTAATGAACAGCGGAACCTGGATCGTGGCGCCCGTCTCGAGTGTCGCCGGCTTGGAGCCGCCGGACGCCGTGTCGCCACGGAAGCCGGGGTCCGTCTGGACCACCCTGAGCTCAACGAAGGTCGGTAGCACCACACCGATCGGTTCCCCACGATGGTTTAGGACCGAGATAATCATCTCTTCCTTCAGGAAGCCGCTGGCCTCTCCGAGCTGTTTCTCATTCATCGTGAATTGGTCGAAACTCTCCGTATCCATGAAGTGATAGACGTCACCGTCGTGGTAGAGGAACTGTACTTTGCGATCCTCTACCTCCGCCTTCGGAAGCTTCTCCTCGGTTCTGAATGTGCGGTCAATGATGGCGCCGGTCTTCATATTCTTCAGCTTGGTGCGCATGAAGGCGCCGCCTTTGCCGGGCTTGACCCACTGAAAGTCTGTGACAACGAAGGGACTGCCATCCAATTCAACCTTCACCCCAGGGCGCAGATCTCCTCCAGAAATCATCATCTCTTTTCTCCATGAGTAAACGAGACCTGAGCGTTCATCTCACGATCCCTTTTTATCAAGTAGCTGAAGGGCAGCCTCTAGCCCCAGCCGATAACTAAAGGCGCCGAATCCAGTGATCTGTCCGGCGGCAACATCGGCGATCAAAGAACGATGGCGAAACTCTTCACGGCGGTAGATGTTTGACAGATGGACCTCGACCGCCGGGATAGCCGCGGCAACGATCGCATCCCGCAGCCCCACACTCGAATGGGTTAAGGCGGCGGCGTTGACAATCATGGCATCAGCCCATCCCATGGCCTTGTGGATCGTATCGATGAGCTCGCCTTCGTGGTTGGACTGAACGAAACGGATTTCGACTCCTCGTGAGTCCGCATAGGACCTCAGTTCATCCTCAATCTCCTTCAGCGTTGTACGACCATACTGATCCGGTTCTCGACGTCCCAACAGGTTCAAGTTAGGTCCGTTCAACACCAGAATACGTTTTCCCGAGCTGCTTTTCACGTCACCCATGGTCACCGACTCCACGCCGCACGGAAGGCGGCCTTCAGCTCACCAAGGTCCGAAATGGCCGCTAATGTCGCATGGCCGATCCCCTTGGTTACGACGAAATAGATCATCTGATTTCTCACCTTTTTATCATAACGTATTGTGTGTAAAAGACTCGATGTATCTGCATGGGCGCTTGTCGGTAATCCGATTCTGGTCAGGAGGCTCCGCAACCGATCCAGATCTTCGTGTTCGCAAAGGCCTCGGTTAACCGAAAGCATTGTCGCTACGACCATTCCGATTGCTATCGCTTCACCGTGAAGAAGTCGATGATATCCGGCGGTGGTTTCAAGGGCGTGACCAACGGTATGCCCGAAGTTGAGGATTGCGCGCACCCCCTCCTCCCGTTCATCCTGTTCGACGACTTGCGCCTTGATCGCGCATGAGCGGGTCACAAGATGGGTCAGGGGCTCTTCCTCTGCGCGGAGGATTGCATCCAGGTGCGTTTCGACGTACGCGAACAGCTCCCGATCGGCGATCATGCCGTATTTTATCACTTCGGCCAGCCCGGCCCGCATCTGTCGCGGCGGCAGCGACCTCATGGTCTGAACATCAGCCACGACCAGCGACGGCTGGTAAAAGGCGCCGACCAGATTCTTCCCCGCTGGCAGATTGACGGCAACTTTTCCGCCGACACTACTGTCCACCTGGGCCAGAAGCGTCGTTGGAACCTGCACCAACGGCAGACCTCGAAGGAAGGTCGCGGCCGCGTACCCTGCCAGATCTCCGATCA
Organism: Candidatus Methylomirabilota bacterium; assembly: GCA_028870115.1. NCBI lineage: Bacteria > Methylomirabilota (SeqCode) > Candidatus Methylomirabilota bacterium. The sequence continues at coordinate 83,645 of JAGWQH010000082.1, read as the reverse complement.
CCCCCCCACCCAGGGTAACCACGGCAGAGCGGCGATCCATCCGATTATGCAGGAAGGCCCGATACAGGCCGGCCGCCTGACGCAGCGACTTCGCCCGTTCCCCTGCCGGAACCTCTGTGATTGCCACCTGGAACCCGGCCTGCCGCAGCGAGGCTGACGCTTTGGCCTCGTAGAGTCGCCTTACGACGGGATTTGTGACAATCATCACTCGCCTGCTCGGAAGCAGCTCACCACACAGAGCGCCCAGTTGCTTCAGTAATCCACTCCCAACGACAATCTGGTAACTCCTGCTGCCGAGCGCTACGGGGACTCTGGCCACACTCTTCATCGCCCTCTATCCACGCTCCCGGCTGTCTCCAGGCGGAGACGGCACACGATCCGATCGACGATCTCTTCTATATCCGCTCCGCTCGTATCAATAGAGAGATCCGCTTGGGCATAGGCGACACCTCGCTGCTCCAGCAGCTCCCGGATCCTGGCGAGCCGGTCCGGAATGTGTAAAAGCGGACGATGGGTGTCGGCGCCCAGCCGCTGCAGGATAACGGCCGGCTCAGCTACGAGACACACGAGGACCGCTCCAGTTCTGAGATTCCGGACATTCTCCGGGTCGAGCACGGCGCCGCCTCCGGTGGCAATCACACAACTCCGGCGATTCGCCAGGCCCGCAATCAACTCCCGCTCTCTCCTCCTGAAGCCGGACTCTCCCTCAATCGCAAAAATCTCCGGGATCGCCATATTCGCCGCCGCTTCGATCGCGTCGTCCAGATCGATAAAGGGCAACGCAAGCCGTTGGGCGAGTCGACGACCCACCACACTCTTCCCTGTCCCCATGAATCCGGTGAGTACGATCTTCATATTAGCGTTCGCGAATCGAGGTGATATACCCCTGGTAATTGCGTGTCATCTCCTGTAAGCTGTCGCCGCCAAACTTTTCACGAAATGCCCGCGCAATCTCAAACGCCACAACGGCCTCCCCGATCACCCCGGCGGCGGGAACAGCGCAGATATCCGATCGTTCGATGCTCGCGTGAAATGGCTCTTTTGTGCGGAGATCCACTGAGGCCATCGGGGTGTACTGCGTGGCAATCGGCTTCATCGCGCCCCGAATGAGGATCGGCTCGCCGTTTGACATCCCCCCTTCCAGCCCACCTGCCCTGTTGGTCTTCCGCATGAAGCGACCGTTCTCGTAGAAGATCTCATCATGGGTTTCAAACCCGAATCGCCTGGCACCCTCAAACCCCAGACCGATCTCCACCCCTTTGATCGCCTGGATGCTCATCACCGCTTGGGCAAGCCAGCCGTCGAGTTTGCAGTCCCAATGCACATAACTACCGAGCCCAACCGGGAGATTGAGCGCGACCACCTCGAATACGCCCCCGAGGCTGGTGCCTCTGCTCCTTGCCTCGTCGATCTTCCGCATCATCGCTTCGCCAGCCTGCTGATCCGCGCATCGCACTGGGGAGGCCTCGGCGCGCTCTCGAATCTCCGTAAACGAGAGGTCATCAGTCTTAGCCGCGACGGGTCCGATCCCAACAACATGACTGAATACCTCAGCGCCGAACTGCAGCAGTAACCGCTTGCAGACGGCTCCGACAGCCACACGGGCGGTCGTCTCCCTAGCGCTCGCTCGTTCAAGTACATTACGGATATCCTGTTGCCCGTATTTGAGAGCCCCGGCCAAATCCGCGTGTCCCGGTCTTGGACGAGTGACGGCCCCTTTTGGATCAGCTTCCCTCCCTATCGGCGCTGGGTCCATCGTAAGCTTCCAGTTTTCCCAATCGCGATTTGCGATCAGGATCGCGATCGGTCCACCAAGAGTCAGACCATGACGAACGCCGCCTACAATGTCGGCCTCGTCATTTTCGATGCGCATCCTGCCCCCGCGTCCGTACCCCTGCTGCCTTCTCACGAGCTCACGCGTAATCTCCTGGACGGTAAGCGGAAGACCGGCTGGGATACCCTCCAGGATCGTCGCAAGCATAGGACCGTGAGATTCGCCCGCGGTCAGATAGCGCAACATCCCATCACTCCGTCACCGGTTCCTTTGGCGGCTTGAGAGACTCGATCTTGGAGCGCTGGAGCAGATACTCGACGCAATTCTGCGCAAAACGATCCCGATCCTTCCAGTCGCCGGTGAGTGTCATGTCCAGCGCAATCGCCAGGATAGTTCCTGGGCCGATACTGCGCTCAGCAATAAGCGGCATGGGGCGACGCCCGCCTCCCGCAATCTCTCCGCCTCCAGGGTCGCCCCCACCTGCAAAGGCTGCCTTGGATGCCTTGCGGTACTGTGCGATTTCCTGAGCGCCGCTGTTCAGGTCGAGCTCGTTGAAGAAGGCCATTGTCGGGATTACGACGTCTCTCAGGATCGGATGGCTAGGCTGAAAAATCAGCGTCGGGCCGAAGGGGTGTGGAACCCAGTCATCCCGTGATGGCTTGAGCGGCAAAAGGTCCGCTAACGGTGTACCGGCATATCCCCCACTCCCGTAAGACTGCTGTCCACCAGTGACCAGCAATGAACCCCCGCGCTCCAGATAGTCAGCAAGCCCATCGCGCACCGCCTCCGGCAGGCTGTCATAGCTCACGTTCGAGAGGATAACCACGGAGAACGCGGCAAGTGGGGAATCTCCGAGTTCGCGTGTGACGACCGCGCCGGTCTTCGACTCCACCTCTGACCAAGTGAGATAGGAGTCATCGCCCAGCGAAAGGATCATCGGCTCGTTCTCGGCCATGAGGTTACACGGATCAAGGAACCCCCAGCCCAGGACAACGCCAACTACGATCACAATCAGCCATGTGGCCGATACCCCATTCACCGGCGGTGCGCCTATGGGTATTATGCTCCCTCGTACCCCCTCACCTCCATCCTCTCCCTGATGAGGAGAGGAGTCATCTCTTATTGCCCCTCGCCCCCCTTGGGGAGAGGGAGAGGGTGAGGGGAATTTTCTAACCGAGGAGAAATACTTCAGCAGCGTACGCATGATGTATCCTTTACAGGCCGGATTGTACCCCAAGTGATAACACGATAAAAGGGAAAACCCAGCCGACAAGCGTGTTGGGGAGGAGATTCAGGTGAGCGGTACGTTGAGCGAGGCGGATTCGGCAGGCAGTCCTTACTTGGCCAACAGCTCAGCAGTAGTCTTGATCTTCCGATAGCAGAGCCGAACGCCCGCGTCGGCTTCACTGAGGCGCTCTAACTCCTTGAGTAATCTGGCCGGCAGCGGCTGATCGACCGAAGTACTCTCATCAAGCACAAGGATATTCGGCAACGGGGCATCACCATCCTTATCTCCGATCTGAAACTTACCCCGGCGTCTCCCCTTTACGGAAACTTCAACGTCGATCCACGGTCTCCACGGAGCCTTCGAGAGGTTTGTGACGACCCCGATCAGATGACCGTCCACGACCTCGACTTCACTCACCGCGAATTCAACCGGCTCCCCAGGACATAGCCCCTCACCCGATCGGCTTTTTGCCAGACGTTCAGGGGCAATCTCGATGACACCTCGCCGATCAACCTTAGCTAGTTCATCTCGCTTCAACCCATAAATATCGACACCTTTCTCTTCGACGACCTTTGCGTTTACAAAGCTCTCGTCACGATTGGTGATCAGGTAATCTTCCAACGGCATGGTGGCGCCAGACGGCTTAATCGGTTGGAGACTTTTTGTTCCGAGGATAGCATAGACATCGTCGACGTTCAGCTCTCCAAAGTACCCATTAGTCGTGCTCCAGAAGATTTGGCTCCTTGGCTTCCCCTTCGTGCAGTCTTCCACGAAGATTGGCTGCTCGCTGGCCTGGAGACCCTTTCCAACCCCCTGGCTGGTGGAAAAGGTGCAATCATCAGCTACGATGAAATGCCCCCCCTTGAGATAGATGAGGTATTCAGCATTCGAGGCGGAGGGCAGGCTGAGGAGGAATGCTATAGCCAGGGTTGTTATATGACGATTCGCTATCATTGCGCTAGAGGCTGTCGCAACTGGTTGACTCAATCTGTCCACCGGCATTGAGTCGGCTGTCAACGTCAGCTATGAGCCGAAGGATGTGAAGTCGCTCTGCGCCTGATGAGAGCAGCCTGATTTCGCAGAGGATCCGAAGCCTTTGATGCAGGCATGATCGATCGGCAACCTGGCACTCGAGCCATTTTGAATACTCTGTCAGTAGTTCCAGTCGCTTCTTCTCAAGGAGATTAGCGAGCGCTTTTCTTTCGTCAATAAGGGTGAGAATATGCGCAGCTTCTTCAGAGCGGATGGCCTCTTCAACACTGTCGATGGCCCCTCGCAACGCTTCGACACGTCCTGAGATCTGCTTTCGAATAGCGTTCCACTCCTCAGCGCCCATGAGTGGTAACTGAGCAATGGGAGCCTTTTCGTCAGGGCGGTCGAGGAGCCTCCGGAAATCTTGTGATTCGGCAAGGCGATCCTTGAGGTCTTTGAACGTTTGCTGTTGATTCGCAAGCTGTGCCGATCCCTCCGAGGGGATATCGAGCAGTAATTTGGCAAGTTCCCGTTCAGTTCTGTAGAAAGCGTCTTGCAGCCTTATGAGATCGCCTGGGGTTCCGAGCGCAATATACCGTACTGTATTCTCTCGTATCCCCGCATACAGCTCTGTCAGGCCTGCCTCTTCAGCGCGGATCGGCGCTGAAGACCAGAGCAGTACGCCCAATCCTACCGTGAAAGCGAGAAACGATTTCTTACGCTTGTGCTGAGGCCAACTCATTGTTACCGCCTCCAAAGAGTTTACTCAGTTCTAGAGCCGAGACTCTTGAAGGACAGAGGGTGTAAGGAAAATCAGAAGCTCTACTCGCTCATCCGGTCCGATCGAACGGCGCTTAAAGAGCCAACCCAGGATTGGGATGTCACCGAGAGCCGGTACTTGATCTGTGGTAGTCGCCTCGGTGGACTGCAGCAGCCCGCCGATAACCACAGTCGAGCCGTTCTGAACCATAATGTTGGTCGTGGCCTTGCGCGTGTTGATGGGGAAGACGAATCCCTGCGAGAAGTCTACCCGTTGCCCGGGGAAGGAGCGCTCCGCCTCGACCTTCATCGCGACCCGACCGTCTGGTGTGATGTGGGGCTTCACCTTCAGGCTAATAAATGCATTCTGAAACTGAACAACCGTACGCCCCGAGCTGTCGATCGTGGTATACGGGACTTGTGTCCCCTGCTTGATCTCTGCTTCTTCATTGTCCTGAGTTGCCACCCTCGGCGACGACAGGGTCCTGATCTTGCCATTGTTCTCAGCCGCTGAAAGCTGGGCTCCTACAAGGAATCGATTCGCGAGACTACCGATAGTCATGCCGAGCGCGAAAGCCGGCGACGTGACCGGAAGATTCACTGCGAGCGGGACTGGCCCGAGAAATGGGACCCCTCCTCCTGTGACGGGAAATGGATTGCCAGTAGGTGACGTAAAATTGGGGAACTGAATCGGAAGGGAAGTTCCTCCGGATGAGGAGCTTCCGCTGGATGAGGAAGTTCCTCCGGATGAGGAGCTTCCGCTGGATGAGGAAGTTCCTCCGAAAGCCGTTACCCCCGTTGTACTCCCCGCTCTCGTCGGAATCCCTGTCCCACCCCATTGAATTCCAAGACTTTGAGAGAACTGGCGGGTGGCCTCGACAATCCTTGCTTCGATCAGGACCTGCGGCGTCGGAATATCGATCTGCTTCAAAAACGCCTCGATCCGCTCCACGGCCTCAGGGAGGTCTTTCACGATGATACGGCTTGATCGCTCATCGACGATCACACTGCCTTCCTTCGTCCTCAGCGCAGTCAGGTGCGTTTTCAGATCGGTAGCTTTCGCGTAATTAAACGGCAGCAGCTTGGTCACGAAGGGATCTTTCGGCGGCGCATCAAGCTCTTTGGCGAGGGCAGCCATCTTCGTGCATACCGACTGCACATCGTTCACAATCAGGGTGTTGGTCGTCGCCTCCAATTCAATGCTTCCTCGCCGCGTTTTCAGCCGTTCCAAATGCCTTTTGACGTCAAGGGCTTTGGTATACGCCAGACGTATCACCTTTGTGCATGGAGGCTCCTCAGCGTATCGGCGCTCTTCTTCTTCAGCCTTCCTTCTTTCCTCCTCGACCTTCCGCTTCGCCTCCTCGCCCTTCCGCTTCTCCTCGTCTATTCGCAGATCTTTGAGCGCCGCCGTCTCAATGTCTTTCGCCCGGTCTTCCTTGCTCTTTTGGATCTCGCCCTTCGAACCCACATAAATCAGATTACCATCCTGCTCGTAGCTGAGGCTCTTGGCCCTGAGGATCACGTCCAGCGCTTGACGCCACTCGACATTGTTCAATCGCACGGTGACGTCGCGATCTTTCCGATCCTTGAGGCCATGCGCGACGACGATGTTCAGACCGCTCACTTCAGAGATGAGGCGCAGCAGGTCGTCGAGATCGGCTCCTTTGAAGTCCATCGATAACCGTTTGTTGGCGGCGGCGATTGTCGGAGGCGGTGGCGTCCCCTGCCCCGGTTTGCCGGTTGCCTCGCGGCTGGGGCGGTTAGCCGCTGTCGGAAGAGCAGCGGGCTTCGGCGATAGCGTTTCCTCTTTCGGAGCAGGGGGTAAGACGACTGGAGGCTGCTCGGCCTGCACCGAGCCTTTTGTCATCGGTTCGACAGGGCGGACCACGGGTTCGGCGGCCTGCTCCAGTTGTGTCGGTTCTTGCGCTATTGGCGCGTGCTCGGAGACCTCCTGGCTGACTAGAATCTGCAAGCCGTTGCGGGTTAACTCTACGCGATACGGCAGCAGGCGGTTGAAATCGAACATCAAGCGAAGAATGGGGAAAGGGGATTGCTGAAGCTCCATCGTCTCCACTCGCAAGACAGGGGAGCCGGCCGCCAGCGTGACAGGCCGGCTGATCGCGTTCCGGGCATGAGGGAGATCGATAACGAGGCGGGGCGGGGCGTGCTCCGCAAACGAGGTATAATCGACCAGCGCCGCATCAGCTGTGACAATGATGGATATCCCGTCCGGTCCATCCGCCCGGACCTGTACGCCGGTTACACCGATAACTGCCGCTGCAGAAGAGGCAACCCGAGAAGATGGATCGCCTGGGGAGCGCCGCAGCGTCTGATTCGTTGACACCCCAGTGGTCGCGCACGACGTGGAAAAGACGAAGAGGACTGCGGCCGCGAGCCAACGCTTTCGTACCACGTTGTTGCCTCCGGTTGCCTTCATCTGGACTGTACTGACAGCATATGTTTTTCTACGTAGCGGGTGAGCAACTTGCCCTCCGAATTCTTTGTGTGCACCTCAAATACGACACTATCCTTGGTAATCTTGACGACTTTGGCCGAATCAACCACGTCGTTTTCATGGATGATGTACCCCATACCGGGTGATGAATCCGACTCCACCAACGCATAGTAGGAGTGAGCTTCCCGGACAATACCCGTTAGATTCAGATGTACCGTCGGGGGCTTTTCCGCCGTCATGGCCCGAGGTGGCCGAAACGGATCGCGACGCCCCCGGGACTGGTACGACGCGGGACTCTGCTTCTCCTCTTGAGGTAAGGAGGTAACGGGAGGTACAGGCTTGGGCAGGCTCTGAACAGGCGAAGGCGCGGGCGGCATTGTATCCCTGCCGCAGGCCAGGGCGGTCACAAAAATAGGGGTGATCACGATGCCAACAGCCATCTTGCGCAGGATCCTATTTTGCCACACTCGCAGCCTCACCACTCTTCGCTGCCGAAGTACCTGTGTAGGTGTAGGTCACCACACCAAACTCGGCCTGAATGCTGTCTCCAGCCCTCTGCCCTTTCGCTGCCTGGCGAATCGTCAGGTCGGCCACGTTGACAATCCGTTCCAACCGGCCAAGTCGCTCAAAGAGCAGTCCGAGGTCGTGGTATGTCCCCATCACCTTCAGTTGTACTGGAACCTCAGTATAGAACTCCTTCGCCACCGGGGTTCCTGGCTTGAATAAGGCAACGTCGAGATCCGCCTCCTGGCCGAGAGTGGCAACCCGTTTCAGCAGCGATGGAATCTCCTTTTCAGTCGGAAGCTGCAGGACCGTACGCTGGAGCTGTGCTCGCAAGAGCGTGATGTCTTGTTCCAGGCGAGGTTTTTGGCTTGCGATCTGCCTGGTCTGCTCCACCTGTGCTTTCAAGCGGAGCAATTCAGCCTGAGCCTCGCTCCGTGCGGTCCACTCCGATCCGAGAATGAATTGCCAATAGACGACGGCCGCAAGCGTACCGAATATGACGCCGAGAGCAACCTTTTGCTTCAGCGGGAAGTTGGCAGTGTAGGCCGATAGATCAACAGAAGACAGCATCCCTCTCCTCCTTCTGTCTACACCGACAAGGTCATAAGAATCTCAAATCGTTCGACTGGCCTGCTTTCGTGCGACGCGAGCTCCGAAAATTTTAACTCAACGCTGTTAATAATCGGCTTGAGTCTCTGAAGCGCCAACATCAATTCGGCGACGACAAAGTGTGAGGAGGCATATCCTTGAATGATGAGCTTTCCAGAGTCTTTTTTGATTTCAGTGAGCCAACCGCCCTCAGGCAAGGCCTGGGCGATGCCATCAAGCAGACGGACCGAATTATTTTGGGCGGCGGCCAATTGCTGAACGAGTGTCAGGCGGTCCTGAAGCTGTTTCTTGTCGCGGGTATACTGCTCAACCACTTTGATAGCCTGTTGGTTGCTGGCGATCTTGCTTTTTGTCGCGGCGATGTCCGTCCGAAGTCGTTCTACGTCCCGCTTTACAAACCACCAGTATCCCCACATGCCACCAACAGTAAGAATCACCAAGGCAACGATCGCTGCCTGAGGGACCTTGACGCGACTCTTTCTTCGTCGCTTCTCACGCGGCAGAAGGTTGATCCTGATCATCCGGCATCATCCTCCGGCTCGCGAAGGGCCAATCCCACCGCGACTGTCATCTGGGGCGCGATACTGGCCAGGTATTGGATATCGAACTTCTTTGAATCGGCAACGATGTATTGAAAAGGATTGGCGATCTCAACCGGAAGCTCAAGCGCTCTTGAGAGAGAGGGCGCAAAATCCGGCAACAGCGCGCACCCACCGCTCAATACGACGCGGTGAATCGTATCCTTTTGGCTCGTTGAGTGATAAAAATCGAAGGAGCGTCGTATCTCCATAGCCAACTCGCCATTGACCATTTCAATTATAGGTGTGGATTCCGCGAAGCTGTGCCCGTCAACCGGCTCCCCCTTCTTTAACGCCTCGGCTTGTTCAAAACTTAAGCCCACGCTCTTCTGTAGTGATTCAGTATGTCGATTACCCCCCAGTGGGCTATCCCTGGTAAAATCTGAGATACCACCGTGAAGGATATTGATATTGGTAACGGCCGCTCCGACGTTCACAAGGGCCACTACCTCATCCGACTGGACCTTCTTAGGCATCGTGAAGGCATTCTCGATGGCAAAGGCGTCCACATCAACGACTGCGGCACTCAGCCCAGCCCCCGAAATTACCGCGAGATAGTCGTTCAGGGTGTCCTTTTTCACAGCGACCAGCAGCACATCCATCTCCTGCTCGTCTGGACCGACCTCTCGCAGAATCTGGAAGTCAAGGTTGACGTCCTCGATCGAGTACGGAATGTGCTGCTCAGCCTCCCACGCGATCCCTTCGCGCAGTTCTGCCGTCTTCATCTTGGGAACTTTAATCTTTTTGATAATGACCGAATGCCCGGAAACAGAAAAGGCCACATCCTTGACGGCAATGCCATGCTTGTCAAAGAGTTGCCGAATGGCGGTGCTGATGGCAGCAGCATCCATGATGATTCCATCTACGATCGCCTCGGGATGGATTTGGACGATGCCTAATTCGGCTACCTTATAAGAACTTCGTGATCGTAAAACATGCACGGCCTTGATAGAACTGGTCCCGATATCCAATCCAACTAGTTCCCTTTGACGCGCCATCCATGAAAACATTGCTATTTCCTACTGTTAGCAACCATCTGTTATTGAAACGTAGTCCTATATCAACCTTCATACGCCGTCACTGGGGGGTTTGTCAAGCAATATCGGATGGAAGAGTCACATCCATGCGTAGTGATAGGTAGTTACAGATATGAACCGGAAGGTTTCTACTCGATGGTCGACGTCTTCAACAAAGCAACAAAATCACCCGCGCGTTTCAACTGATCTGCTTGCCCGGCTGTTTGTTCCAGCAACGAGACAATGGCGCTTCCTACGATTACGCCATCCGCCACCCTCGACACCATCCGCACCTGCTCGGGTGTTGAGACGCCAAACCCTACCGCAAGCGGCAGGTCGGTCTCAGCTCTGATCATCCGAAGGCTGGTTTCGAGATCCTCGCTCAAGCCGGTACGCGCCCCGGTCACGCCTCGCAAGGAGACATAGTAGATAAAGCCCTTTGAGGCGGCCGCGATCGTCCGTACCCGCTCGGGTCGACTGGTCGGAGCGATCAGGAAGATGGTGTGAAGGTCATAAGCGCCCGCCGCCTCGATCAACTCGGTTGCCTCCTCAGGCGGCAGATCCGGCACGATCAACCCATCGACACCCGCCGCTGCAGCCTCCTTGGCGAACCGACTAAACCCGAAATGAAAGATCGGGTTCACATAACTCATTAAGAGCAGCGGCAGCCGACATTCCGCGCGAAGCTCCCGTATCATATCGAGGATTCGCGGGAGCGTCGTGCCACTCAGCAGCGCCCGTTGGGACGCCCGTTGGATGGTCGTACCATCCGCTAGAGGGTCCGAGAACGGTACGCCGATCTCTATCAGATCCGCGCCGCGCTTTTCGAACTCCAAGATGAGTAAACGAGTAGTATCAAGGTCAGGATCGCCGGCCGTCAAGTACGGCATCAGGGCCCGCTCACCGGATTTCCTGAGACGACGGAAGCGCTCATCAATTCGATTCATGCTCATCGCACCCCAAATCCCTCCGTGCCCCCCTTTTGTAAAGGGTGGTTGGAGGGATTTTGCGACTCAGACTCCAATAGATTCGCCACAACCTCTACGTCTTTGTCGCCTCGGCCTGATAGGTTCACGACCACAATCTGGTCCTTGCCCAGCGTCGGGGCCAGCTTCTTCACGTAAGCGATGGCATGCGCGCTCTCCAACGCCGGGATCAGCCCTTCAAGCCGGCTCAGAAGCTGAAAAGCCTCCAGCGCCTCAGCGTCGGTAGCCGAAACAAAATCGATCCGCCCGAGGTCTCGGAGATAACTGTGCTCCGGACCGACGCTCGGATAATCGAGACCGGCTGAGACTGAGTGGGTCGGTCGAATCTGCCCATCGCCATCCTGCAGAACGAAGCTCAGCGTTCCGTGCAGGACGCCCAGTTCACCCGACGCAAATCGGGCGGCGTGACGACCGGTGTCGATGCCGAGTCCACCCGCCTCTACTCCGATCATTCGGACAGTCGGCTCATCAAGAAAGTTGTGGAACAAGCCGATCGAGTTGCTGCCGCCGCCGACGCAGGCTACCAGGCAGCTCGGCAGTCTGCCCTCGAGCTCCAGGATCTGTGCCCTGGTCTCCTTGCCGATGACCGACTGAAAATCTCGAACCATCATCGGGTACGGATGAGCCCCCAGGACTGAGCCCAGCACATAATGAGTCGTCTCGACGTTGGTGACCCAGTCACGCATCGCCTCGTTAATGGCGTCCTTCAGTGTCCGACTGCCCGACTCAACCGGGGTCACCTTGGCGCCCAGCAGCCGCATCCGGACGACGTTCAAGGCCTGTCGCCGCATATCCTCGGTACCCATATAGACTTCACAGGTCAGGCCAAATCGGGCCGCGACCGTGGCTGTGGCCACCCCGTGCTGCCCGGCCCCGGTCTCGGCGATGACCCGAGACTTGCCCATGCGGCGGGCCAACAAGGCCTGGCCCATAGTATTGTTGATCTTGTGCGCCCCGGTATGACACAGATCCTCACGTTTGAGATAGATCCGCGCCCCGCCCAGATAGTTGGTGAGCCGTTCTGCGAAATAGAGCGGCGTCGGGCGTCCTACATAATGCCGGAGATAGTTCTGCATCTCCGACTCAAAGCCGGGATCAGCCTTGGCATGGAGATATACCGTCTCCAGTTCCGCAAGCGCCGCCATCAGGGTCTCCGGAACAAATTTCCCTCCGTACCTCCCGAAGTGTCCGCGGGCATCGGGAAGCGAACCCTGATGGGGCGTCTCAGCGCGCGTCGGCTTTTCTGGCTTGCTCAATGAACTCCCTCACCTTGTGATGATCTTTCCGACCCGGAGAGGCCTCGACACCGCTACAGACATCGATTGCATAGGGCCTCACTTGTGTGGCCGCTAGGGCGACATTGTCCGGGGTCAAACCGCCGGACAGGATGACCCTGGTCTGCCGCGCTGCCTTGGCGGCGACCTCCAAGGGAAAGGTTCTGCCCGTCCCGCCAGGTCGGCCAGCGACGTAAGCGTCCAGCAGGAACGCCCTCGCCTGCGGATAGATGTGTAAGCCCTCCAGGTCGCGCTCATCTCGAATCCGGATAGCCTTGATGAAAGGAACGCGCAAATGACCGCATGTGTCTGGACTCTCATGGCCGTGCAGTTGCGCGAGACTTAGACCTGATCCACGCACGATCCGCTCGATATCCTCAGGCGTTCGGTCGACGAACACCCCTACCGTGGCGACAAACGGCGGCATCAGGGCGGCAATGGCGGCCGCGGCCTCCGGCTCAACGTACCGAGGCGTCCCCTCCACGAAGATGAAGCCAAGGGCATCGGCACCGGCCTCCACCGCAGCCAAGGCATCTTCACGCGACGTAATGCCGCAAATCTTGACCCGTATCACCTTTCGACTCTACTCAGCATTCGGCTCCCACCAATAACTCACGAAGTCTGCCCCCAGGATCCGGGCTTGTCAGCAAGGCTTCACCGACCAGGATCGCGTCTACGCCGGCTTCAGCCAGGCGCCGGACATCTTCCGGCCGCCTGATACCGCTTTCACTCACGACCACAGCCTCCCGGGGAAGGTGTGGGAGGAGCGCAAACGTCGTCTCCAATCGGGTCTCCAACGTCGCTAGATCGCGATTGTTGATCCCGATCAGCGCAGCCCCCACGGCCTTCGCGATTTCGAGTTCCGCCAGGGTGTGGATCTCCACCAGCGGGTGCAGGGAGAGCGACTTGGCCAGCGAATAGAGGTCTTGCAGTTGTGAGGCTTCAAGGGCCGCCGCGATCAGCAAGATCGCGTCTGCCTGATGCGTGCGGCTCTCATAAATCTGGTAGGGGGTAATGATAAACTCTTTCCTGAGCACCGGCAGATCAACTGCCGCTCTGGCGGTCGCGATGTCCTCCAGACTTCCCATGAAAAACCGGCCATCCGTAAGGACCGAGATCGCGCGTGCGCCGGCCGCCCGGTAAGACGCCGCAATCTCAGCCACGTCAAGCGGCTCGCGGATGACCCCAGCCGACGGCGAGGCGCGTTTAATCTCGGCAATGGCCTTCAGAGGCTCAACAACCCCCGTCTCCATTCGCCTCCTCGTCACAGCCGTCGTGAAATCGCGCGGAGGCGGTGAGTCGAACGCTTGCGCCCTCATCTCCGTGAGCGGGACGCCTGCCTCCCGCTCCGCCACCTCCTGCCGCTTGTGCTCAAGAATGCGACGCAGCATCATCACGCACTATGCGGGCGCAGCAAGCAGCGCCCCTACACACCTTGCCGGCCATGTCGCTCACTGAACTCCACCAGGCCGCGAAGCTTCTCCATGGCGGCGCCCGTATCGATCGAGCGAGCCGCCAGTCCGGCGCCATCCCGGAAGTCATGGGTTTTGCCGCCCGCGATAATGGCCAGCGCAGCATTCATCAGCACCACGTCGCGTTTCGGCCCCTTCTCTCCATCCAGGATTCGCCTGATGGTCTCCGCATTCTCCTCCGCACCGCCACCCTGCAAGTCGCTGAGGCAAGCCCGTGTGAGACCGAAATCCTCCGGCGAAAGCATGTAGGTATGAACGCGCCCATCTTTGACCTCAGAGACCCGGCTCTCCGCCGCTGGTGAGAGCTCATCAAGCCCATCCAGGCCACAGACGACAAACGCCCGTTTCGATCCCAGATCGATCAGGGCTGTCGCCAACAGTTCGGTGAGGCACGCATCATACACGCCCACTACCTGAGCCGGCGCTTGGGCGGGATTGGTGAGTGGGCCAAGGATATTGAATACCGTCCGGATCCGTATGTCCCGGCGAGCCGTCATCACGTGCCGCATGGCCGGGTGCAACAGCGGCGCGTACAGAAACCCGATGCCGACTTCGTCGATGCACTCCCCCACCTGCTCCGGCGTCAGCGTGAGATCCACGCCCAGCGCCTCCATGACGTCGGCGCTTCCGCACAGACTCGACACGGAGCGGTTGCCATGCTTGGCTACCTGGACACCCGCTCCAGCCACTACGAAGGCAGCCGCCGTTGAGATGTTAAAGGTGTGACTGGCGTCGCCCCCGGTGCCGCAGGTATCGACCAGTCTCCCGGTGTCAGTCCCGGAACCTGAAGCGTCGACCCGGCTGCGCACCCTGATTCGGGAGACCTGCTCCCGCATCGCCCTCGCAAAACCGGTGATCTCAGCCACCGTTTCGCCCTTGAGCCGGAGCGCCGTCAGGAAGGCCGCGATCTGCGGGTCGGACGCCTTCCCCAACATCATTTCTTCCATGGTCATGAAGGCCTCATCAGGGCTGAGGTCCCTTCGCTCGACCAGTTTCTGTAGCGCTCCCACAATCATTGTCTACGCTTACCGCTCCTTCAGGAGAGGGAGAGGAAGTTTCCGAGCAGGGCCTTACCCTCTTTCGTGAGGATCGATTCAGGATGGAACTGTATCCCTTCGATCCGATGCGTCTTATGGCGAACCCCCATGATCTCCCCTTCTGCAGTCTGTGCGGATATCTCCAGGCAATCCGGGAACCCCTCCCGATCTACGAGAAGCGAATGATAGCGCGTCGCCTCAAATGGGTTCGGAAGTCCCGAGAAGATGGTTCGACCGTCATGGTGGATCGGAGAGGTCTTGCCGTGCATCAAACGAGCCGCCCTCACGATTCGGCCCCCGAACGCGGCGCCGATGCACTGATGACCGAGACAGACGCCGAGGATCGCAACCTGTCCGGCAAACCGTATGATGAGATCGCAACTGATGCCGGCTTCCTTGGGACTCTTCGGTCCAGGCGAGATGACAATCCGATCCGGATGAAGGGCTTCAATCGCCTCCAGCGTGATCTGGTCGTTCCGGAAGACGCGAGGGTGTTCGCCGAGCTCGCCCAAATACTGGACCAGGTTATAGGTGAAGGAGTCGTAGTTATCGATGACGACCAGCATATTCATACTCACACAATACATAAAACGGCGCTGCGAGGGAGCGTAGCAACCGAAGCAGTCTCGCAGTGAAAGTCATGTAGCGTTTTGTCTGCGCCCGGTATATTTCATCCTTTCCAGCCGCTGAGCAGATCACCAGATTGGGCCATCTGGATCGCCTTGAGCATCCCCTTGGCCTTGTTCATCGTTTCCTCGTACTCCCGCTCCGGGTCGGAGTCGGCAACGATCCCGGCGCCCACCTGAACATGCGCGGTCCCGTCAGCGACGATAACGGTGCGAATGGTAATGCAGGTATCCATGTTGCCAGAGAAGCCGAAATATCCGATCGCGCCCGCATACGGCCCCCGACGAACGGGCTCCAGCTCCTCGATGATTTCCATAGCCCGTATCTTGGGAGCGCCGGTCACGGTCCCCGCGGGAAAGCAGGCGCGCAGCAGATCGAAGGCGTCATACCCCTCAGCGAGCAGTCCCTTGACGTTGGAAACGATGTGCATCACGTGCGAATATCGCTCGACCGCCATCAACTCCGACACAGCGACCGATCCGACCTTTGCTACCCGCCCCACATCGTTGCGTCCCAGATCTACCAGCATGATATGTTCTGCCCGTTCTTTGGGATCCGCGAGGAGTTCCTGCTCCAGAGCCAGGTCCTCTGTATCGTTGCGCCCCCTGGGGCGGGTGCCGGCAATGGGACGGAGGTCGATCCTCCCCTCCTCCAATCGGACGAGCAGTTCAGGCGAACTGCCGACCACCCGGAAATCGCCCAGCCGCAGGTAGTACATATAGGGCGACGGATTGATAGTCCGGAGGGCCCGGTAGATATCGAATGGATCGGCCGTCGTTTTAGTTGACAGACGCTGAGAGATTACCGCCTGAACAACGTCTCCCGCGCGCACATATTCCTGCGTCCGTTGGACGGCCTGGATGAACTCCGCGTGGCTCATAGTCGAGCACAGTTGCAACTCCCCCTCGTCCGCGTCCGGTCTGTAGCGCGCATCGAGCGGGCGCCGCAGCGCCTCGATGACTTCATCGATCTTCCTGACGGCGTCATCGTATGCCTCCCGGAGCCGCCGGGGGGTAGCCTCCGGAACAAAGGCATTGGAGACAACCTTGATCCGGTGAGAGACGTTATCGAAGATCAGCAGGGTATCGGGCAAGAGGAAGAGCGCATCGGGCAGATCGAGATCGTCCTTGGTCGTCATCGGAAGCCGTTCGAACTGTCGAACGACATCGTAGGCCAGAAACCCTACCATCCCCCCATAAAATCTGGGGAGATCGTCGGCCCGCACCGGCCGATACCGCTGAAGGATTGCCTTCAATGGCTCAAGCAGGTCTTTTTCAATCGTATGGGATTGGATCCCATCCGCGGTGATGACCTCAACCGTTGCCCCTTTTGCTTTAAAGACCAGACCGGGGTTACTGCCAAGAAAGCTATAGCGGCCCCACTTTTCTCCCCCCTCAACGCTTTCCAACAGGAAGGCATACTCACCACGATCGATCTTCCGAAAGGCCGACACCGGCGTCTCCATGTCGGCGAGGATCTCACGATAGACCGGGATCAGATTCCCGTCTTCGGCCTTTCGTGAAAACTCATCGAACGATGGATGCAACATCTCCGCCATGTCTGGGCACCGTGATGCAAGGCTGAAAAACAGGGCTCACCCTACCATACGGGAGAAAAAGCGGTCAAGGACAAACCCGGATAGAGCTCGATAAAGATCGCAGGCGGGGTGACAGGGTCTCCGACAGAGCGGTACGTTACAGATGCTGTTGCACCTTTGCCTTAATGGCTGATTTTGGCAGCGCGCCGATGATCTGCTCGACCTGCGCCCCATCTTTGAAAAAGAGGATGGTCGGAATACTTCGGATGCCGAATCGAGCCGAAGTCTGTCGATTCTCGTCTACGTTCAGCTTGGCGATGGTGATCTGCCCCTCGTATTCGGTTGCCAATTCATCAAGGATGGGCCCCACCATCCGGCATGGACCGCACCATTCAGCCCAGAAATCAACCAGGATCAGGCCTTTCCCTTTCATGACCTGCTCATCAAAATCGTGATCCGTGATCTGAACGACATTGTTCGACGCCATACGTCCCTCCTGATTACGCTTAATGCAGTAATGCCCTCGCCGGGCTCCCCGACAAGGGCAAACGTGCGTTCAGTCGTATACTAGAGGAAGAGAGATCGACTGTCAAGCTGTTTGAAAAGACTGTGTAAACAACGAGGATCAGGCCCTACATTCACCCGAGCAACCTGTTTTCTTTGACCGGACTCTTCCCTTGGGCAGCCTCTGCCCCGGGGCGCCAGCCCAGGGCCAGGGTGGCGGCCGCCGTGCGCGTCTCGACGCCGAGTTTCTTGAAGATGTGCTCCAGGTGCGTCTGTACCGTTCGTGGACTCAGACCGAGGATTGCTGCAATCTCTGCATTGGTTTTGCCCTGCGCCACCCAGTGGAGCACCTCGGTTTTACGCCGTGTGAGCCCTAAGGGTTCCAAGGAGGCCGGTAGGACGGTCGTCTGTCGCTCTTCCAGGAACAGCAGACACTGCTCCGCCTCGCACAGGTGTCGCACCACCAGGCGCGCTCCGTCTCGCTCCAACACCAGCGGTGTTCGTGACGGCGGGGCGTCGTCGGCGTGCGCCAATTGGGTTTCCTGGTGCGTGATCCATGACCTGAGCGTCTCCGGCAGATAATCCGACGACTGTGAGCGACTACCGAAATACTCCGTGAGCCAGGCTCGCGCTTGCCGGGTCATTAGTCGGATTCGTCCCTCTTTGGCGAGGACCACCACTCCCTGATTGCCCATCTCCATCGCTCGGCGCAGAAGCGCGGTTTCCTTCTGTATCTCCGTAATCGCCTGCGCGTTCTGATACGCCTGGACCAAGTGCGGGCGAACGAGGTTGAGGAGGAGTCGGTCTCGCTCTGAGAAGTCCCGTCGGCTGCGACCGAATCCGATCTGGATCTCGATCTGCGACGGCGTGGCTAACGATACAGCCATCTGATGGTCCTTATCTACCAGTCGAAAGAGCTCGTTGTACAGGCCAAGGCGGTGGAATTGATGTTGGGTGAGGAAGTCCGAGATTTTGATCGCACTGCGGTCTCCCGTGCGCTGGCGATAGGTGACGAAGGGGTTCTCGTGGAAGTAGTGCTCGAAGATCTGCCGGGCCTCCGGGAACTCGACGTGGGAAGGCTCTACCCTGGTGGCATCGAGCAGCTTCCCGCTCTCAAGGCTGATCTCAGCATAGCTCGTACTCTCCGCGGGGATCAGCATCGAGATCCCGTGGAGGAGATAGCGGACGAACGCCTCCTGATCGTGGCAGGCGTAACAGCCCAGCACGAAGTCGAGAAAGGCCCTGAGTTGCTGCTGCTTGAGCCGTTCCATCTCCTGGCTCCTGCTGGTCAGAACCGCGGTATACGCCAAAACGCGTATTTACAGTACGGCGGGATCCGAAGTATGTCAACAGCAACGTGCTTCGAACACTGAATCCTGGCTGGATCAAAGGGGGCGAGCAGGGTGAACAGCTGTCGTGCGAGACTCGCGATGATTGGGGGCGGGGCGGCCATCGGGTTCTCTCTGGCCTTACAGGCCAGCGTCGGGCCGAACCAATGGCTGCTGAGGTTGGCCGGCCTGCTACTGGGAGCCTGGTGCGGTGCGGTGGTGAATCTCCTGCAGCGCAAGTTTCATCAGACCTCCGTCACAGTCATCATCAGCGGTATTATCGGGTTCGTCTTGGGCCTGGGCCTGGCCGAACTCTTCTTTGGCGCCATCGCCGGCCTTTTCGGCTTTATCCCAGCCTTTATTGCGATGACCATGCGGGCCATGGTTACTATCGGGACAGCGTACCTGGGGGCGGCGGTCGCAATCGAGAAGAGCCCCGCGTTCAGTATGGCGCACTTGGCGCGGCTGGTCCGGGAGGCGCCGCACGGGAAGGGCTACAAGATTCTGGATACCTCGGTGCTTATTGACGGCCGCATCGCGGACATCTGCGAGGCCGGATTTTTAGAGGGGACGCTGCTGATCCCCCAGTGTGTCTTACGGGGATTGCAGCAGGTTGCCGACTCCTCGGATCCGCTCACACGCAACCGGGGCCATCTGGGGCTGGATCTCCTGCAGCGAATCCAGAAGAAGCTTGGGGTGCCGGTCGAGATCAGCGACATAGACTTCCCCGAGTTCCATGAGGTGGACGCAAAATTGATCGCGCTGGCCAAGACCCATCACGCCAAGGTCGTGACCAACGATTTGAATTTGTATAAGGTAGCCATGCTCCATGGGATCGGGGTGTTGCACATCAATGAGCTGACTACGGCGCTCAAACCGATGGTGCTGGCGGGGGACGAACTGCGGGTCTACATCCTCAAAGAAGGCAAAGAGTACAACCAGGGTATTGCCTACCTGGATGATGGAACGATGGTCATAGTCGATGGCGGCCGCCGTCACATCGGCCAAACGGTCGAGGTGTGCGTCACCTCGGTGGTCCAGACGGCCGCGGGGCGTCTGGTCTTCTGTCGCCTGAAGGAAGAGGCCGAGGCGGCGTAAGAACGGGCCACCGTGAGATCGCGACAGGTGGCCGGCAGTCGCAGGCTGTCACCGCATACGTAAGGTTCCCAAGGCAAGCATGCGCGCGGCGGCCGCGCGTGTCTCAACCCCCAGCTTCTCAAAGATGTGCTCCAAATGCTTTTGCACAGTCCGCGAACTCAGACCGAGGATCGCCGCAATCTCTGTATTGGTTTTGCCCTGCGCCACCCACAAGAGCACCTCGGCCTCTCGTCTGGTAAGGCCTGACGACTCGAAAGATACCGGCTGGATAGTCACAGATCGCTCTTCCATGAGCAAGATGCAACGATTGGCCTCGCACAAATGCCGAACCACCAGACGCCCCCCCTCTCGTTCCACAACGAACGGCTTGCGAGGCAGCGGGGCGTCATCAGTTACATCCATGGAGACCTCCTCGTGCATGAACCAGGACCCGAACACCTCCGGCAGGCGATCCGCTTGTCGTGATGAGCGTCCGAAATACTCCGCCAGCCACTGTCTCGCTTGACCGGTTACGAGTCGGACACGCCCGTCTTTGGTGAGGAGTATCACCCCCTGACCTTTTGCCTCCATGGCCTGCCCCAGGAGCCCGACCTCCTGTCGCATCATCCTGATCACCTCGGCGTTCGCGTAGGCCTGAACCAGGTGTGGGCGGAGGAGGTTCAGCAAAAGCCGGTCTCGCTCCGAGAAGTCGCGGCGGCTCCGATGCAGCGCGACCGCAATCCAGAAGGGCCGGGGACTGGAAAGCGCTACGCTCATCGCGTACTCCATCCGCATCGGCCTGTACAGCTCGCTATACAGTTTCAGGTTGTGAAACTGACGTTGGGTGAGGAAATCCGACAACTTCATGGCGCCGCCGTCGCCGGTCTGTTGGTAGTAGGTGAAATGTGGGTGTTGTGGGAGGTGCTGCTCAAAAAGCTGTCGGAAACCCTGGAACTTGGCGGTGGATGGCTCCGCTCTCGCATCCATGATCCGTCCGCTACCATCGATCTCCGCAAATGTTACCAACCCTGTGGGGATGAGCTTCGAGATCCCGTACAGAAGATAACTGACGAACGCATCCCGATCATGACAGGCATAGAAACCCCGCACAAATTCGAGGAGAGTCCGGAATTGCTGTTGCGTCAGTCGGTCCATTTTCTGCTCCTACTGAGCACGAATACTTCATAGGTTATATACCGTCAATACGCATTATGGCGTATAACATCTTATATTACTCAGAAAATAGATCATATACGCCATAATGCGTATTGACTATACAAATGCCATTTGATTAACTCACTTGCACCATATCATTGTAATAATGTTGAATGGATGACGACAAATGTCGAAAAGATCACAGAAAGCATGATGATACATAAAGAAAATATGAAAGAGCACTCAAAGGCGGTTTTAGTAAGCGTACCGGTCTTACCGATCCTGCGCGTGGGATCTTATGATGCGCTACGCCATAGATCGAGAAAGGAGGGAGGGCAAGAGCGACAGCGTACGACAAGCAGTCTACCGGAGTGATGGGGATGAAATAGTAAGATTCCGATAACAACAGGAGAACAGGGGGGATTATGTTGAGACGTCTGAGGTTTATCGTTATAGCAGGTGTTGTGGCGATATTCGCAGTGGTCACTATGGTTTCTCAGGGTTACGCGCACACCGCCGTAGGAACATGCAAAGATCTTGGTGGGCATTGGGATAAGATTGTTAGTTTGACCGCAGCTACAGGCAAGTGGACCATCCTCGCGCATGACGAGATTGACCATTCAAAATCGGTAGATGCAGACGCGTGGATGTACAATGGGACCGTACCAGGACCGACCATGACAGTGACCGAAGGCGATAAGGTCTGCGTGCAGTTTACAAACAACCTCCCTGAGAGCACGAGTGTCCATTTTCACGGTATCAAAGCCCCGTATATCGAGAATGCGAATGACGGGGTGCCCCCAGTGGGTGCGGGGCTTGATATCCCGGGTAACGGAGGCATGGGGGCAATGCACTTTACAGCGCCCTCTGCCGGAGGCTATATGTATCACGCCCATGAGGACACCACCAGGCAGATTTTACTCGGGCTCTACGGGAAGATCATCGTAAAGTCGAAATTCCCCACCGATAACGGCTATGCTTTTGATGATATGTGGATGCTCTCCGAGTGGCGCATAGACAAGGACCCCAAGACTAATGATTATATTGACACTGTGCCGGCGGGCCTTGATGCGGACACTCTTCCCGACTACTTCACGATTGACGGCAAAGCCTTTGACCCTGTTGCGTTAGGGGATAAGGACGACGGGGTGAGCAAAGGCAACAAGCTCATCGTGCTCAAGCAAGGGCAGCGCGCGCGACTCCGGATGACCGGGATCGGCCAGTGGCCCCATGCCATGCACATGCACGGGCGTAATTTCCAGGTCGTCGCCAAAGACGGAACTGCCTTAGCGAATCCTGAGACCATGAATACGATTACGGTCCATCCAGGAGAGATATACGATATCGTCTTTACAGCGGGGTTCACCACTGAGGATCTGGGGATCTGGGTCTTTCACTGCCACCTCCTCGACCACGCCACGAACCACGATGTGTATCCCGGAGGGTTGATCAGTGCGGTTGTGATCACCAAGTAGACGAGTCCCTGACTGTCAGATCAGCCGGCGGGCTGTGGCGCCGCGTGAGCACGCCACAGCCCGCTGCTCTTCTCAATGTCTCCTTGCGTCCAACCAATCATGTTCTGTTGTATCGCGCTTCATCGCGTGTTACCATAACCGCTACCTCTAGCTACGGGTGAGATTCACGATCGCGATTCGTGGTCCAGAAGCATCCGTCCGTCACGACACAACAGTTGAAGGGAGGAACAGGTATGACGCTTATGAAACGTGTGAGTACGTTGGCGTTCATCGTAGTGCTTGGAGTGTCGGGGTCCGCCCTCGCGCAGCAGCCTGGACCAGCATTGATGAAACAGCTCCACCAGATGGGTGGGGGACAGCGGATGCGAAGCAAGGCCCTGACAGAGATGTACCAGAAGATGCAAGAGATACTTCGCCATTCCAAGATGATGGAAGGGATGACCGACCAACAGCAGTTCATGGAGGAAATGAAGAAACATATTCGAATGACGGATACGCTGATGGAACAGATGATGATACAGCAACATCCGTGGATGGTGCGCCCTCAGCCAAAGCCGACGTATCAGGAGTCCCATCCCGGGAAGAGTCAGCAGGTCGAGCCGCAGGCGAGCCCGGAGGACACGAAGCAGCCGGAGCATCAGGAGTCCCAACCCGGCAAGAGTCAGTGATCCGGATCCCTTCCCCTCCTCTCGCCCTCTTCGGCCACCGGTTCCGAGACCCGACGCTCCTCGAAGCCGCCCTGACTCACCCCTCTTCCACCGATCCTGCGCAGACGGACCTCCGTCTTCGTTACCAGCGGCTTGAGTTTCTAGGCGATGCCGTCTGGAATCTCTATGTCAGCGACGCCCTCGTCTCTCTGCTTCCGACAGCCTCTGAGGGTGAACTCACCCTGCGTCGAGCCAACCTCGTGAGCGCCGCTGCCCTGGCTGACATGGCGCAACTCCACGGCCTTGCGCCGTTAGTCGTACTGAGCAAGGGAGAAGAGTTGACGGGGGGGAGGCAAAAGGCCAGGGTCCTCTCAACGACCTTCGAGGCTGTAATAGGAGCCATCTATCTGGATGGCGGCGCCAAGACGATCCGTGATCTGGCGCGGAAGGCCTGCGTCGGAACCCTTGAAGGAGAAAGGTTGACCCTCGATCCGAAAACCGCCTTGCAACAACTCGCTCAATCGCGCCTGCACTCGACCCCCCGTTATCGTCTCATTCGCCGGTCAGGCGCCGCCCACGCTCCGACGTTTGAAGTTGAGGTGATGGTCGGGCGGTTACCGATTGCAAAGGGCAAGGGGCGAAACCGACAAGAGGCTGAGCGGGAGGCCGCTCACACCGCGCTCGGATCATTGACGGACCAGTTATCTACAACATCTGGTAGTCATAATATAATTGACTACTGATTCTTGTATTTTTCTTGACAAGGATATTCTGGATTTGATAAGGTGTGATTGATTTATCTCATTTTGGCCTCGGATTGTGGAGACGTCAGCGTGGGTCACAATAGTCCGGTCATCATGCCGGCTGACAGTGGTGTCAGGCGATGCGGCTTCTGCGATTAACCGCGTTTGGCTTTAAATCGTTCGCTGAGAAGGTCGAGGTGACCTTCGAGCCCGGCGTGACTGCTATCGTGGGTCCGAACGGCTGCGGCAAGAGTAACCTCTCCGACGCAATTCGATGGGCGCTCGGCGAGCAGAGTGCGAGGCTGTTACGCGGGGATCGAATGGACGACCTGATCTTTGCAGGTAACAGTATCCGAAAGCCGCTTGGTATGGCGGAAGTCTCTCTGATCTTCACTGATAACTATGGCAACATCCCGACGGAATTTCACGAGGTGACGGTCACCCGCCGCTTGTATCGGTCCGGCGAGAGCGAGTACCTCCTGAATCACGTTCCGTGCCGGTTGCGCGATATCACCGATCTCTTCCTGGATACCGGGTTGGGGGCTGAGCCGTATGCACTGATCGAACAAGGCAGCATCGGCAGCATCGTCAGCGCCAAGCCGGCCGAACGTCGGCTCCTCATCGAGGAGGCTGCCGGCATTATGACTTACAAAGTGAGGAAGAGGTCCGCTCTCGCGAAGCTGGAAGCGGCAGAGCAGAACCTGCTCCGAGTGAGCGATATTATCCGAGAAGTGGAGCGGCAAAAGAACTCCCTCAAACGACAAGCGAGCAAGGCGGAACGCTACCGCGCCTACCAGGACCGGGCGCTCGAGCTCAAGGGCTTTGTAAAGTTCTCCGAGCTTCAGCGGTTGCGACAACAACTCACGCTGCTCCAGGATACAGCCCTGACCGCCCGGAATGAGGTAGATTCGGCACAGGCGGCAGTGGTTGCCGTGGAGGCTGAACAGGAGACCATACGTATTCGCGAGCTGGAGCAGGAACAGGCGAGGGCGGTCTCACAGGAGCGACTGCACGAACTGAGGAGCTGTCTGTCTCGCGATGAAGCCGAACTCAACCACGTGCGGCAGATGCTGAATGAATCAGCGCTTCGAAAACAGGAGCGGCGGGACCGCTCGGCGCACCTGCAAGGCCGACGTATAGTATTGGAGCAGCAGGAGACTGACGCAAAAGCGCAGGAACAGACTCTGGCCGGCGAGCTTGAAGCCAGCCGTACGCAGCTCGATCTCAAATCTTCGGAACTGCATGCGCTGGAAGAGACGATCGCGGCAGCGACGCGAGCGCTTGAGGCCAAGCGGCGGCGTCTCGTCCAGGGCGCGGCAGGTCTGGCAGACCGTCGCAATCACCTGACCAGCCTCCGGGAGAGGGCGCGCCTCTACGGCACTCAACGTGATCTGGCCATCGAACGCAAAGCCCGGCTCGATCACCAGGACTGCGACCTCGTCCCTTTGGAGGAGGCGCAGCGCGCGGTTCTCGATCAAGTAGTCGAACGACTGAACGCGCTGCAGACAGAGCGCATGGCGCTCACACAGCAGGCGGCGGAGGAGGAGACCGCCCGGGAGACCACAAAACCTCAACTGGAGGCGCTCCGGGATGAGACGGCCAAGCTCCGCAGTCGTCTGGCTTCGCTCATCGAGTTGAGTCAGAGTTTCGAAGGATACGCCGACGGCCACCGGTACCTCCTCACGCAAAAGGCCAAGGGAGAGGCGAGGGTCGAAGGGCTGAAGAGCTCGCTGGCCGATCTGCTTGAGGTGCCAGCCCGCTACGAGCGCGCCATCGAAGCGTTGCTCGGCGATGCCTTGCAGGGACTCGTAATGCAACGGACGGAAGATGTCCAAGAGGCCATTCGACTGCTTATCGAGCGGGGACAGGGTCGCGCAACCTTCCTCCTTCACCCCGAAACTCTCAGCCTTCAGCCTTCAGCCTTCAGCCTTCATGATGGGACATCGACGACTCGGCTGCGTGAGGCCCTTCCCTCTTCAACGACTTCAGTCGAGGGACTTGCGCTTGATCTGGTCCGCTGCGCCGAAGGCGATCGGCCACTCGTGGAAGCGCTCCTGGCCGATGGGATCGTCGTCAAGGAGCTGCCGGATGCGCTCGCTCTCAGCAACGGCCTCCCCGCCCCGTTTGCGATAGCCACACTCACCGGCGAACTCGTCACCAGCAAGGGGATCATCGCCGGCGGTCCGGGCGGGGGTTCCGGCATCCTTCCGAGACGGCGGGAAATCGCCCGGCTTCGAGATCGCGTCCGGGAGTTGCACGACAACCTTCAGGCGGTCGAAGCCTCATGGGAGGCGTCCTGCCAACGCTCAGCCCGTTTTGCGGAATCGTTGGAGTTGCTGAACCAGCGCCTGCACGAGCTGGAGATTGAGCGCCTCAAGGCGGAGACTGCATTTGCCCATACGAGCGCAGAACGGCGACGCCTTGTGCAGCAGATCGAGGTGCTGACCTATGAAGCCGGGAGTCATGAGGAGGACCTTCGCGCGCTCGGCGAAGAGATCCGCTCGCTCGAGGGCTCTCTCATGGAGCTCGAAGGCCAAGAGCAGGCTACTCAGCTCGAGACGGTGAAGCTCGAGGCCGAAGCGACCGCCCGGCAGCAGGAACGGGACGGCCTCATCCGGGAGGCGGGAGAATACCGCGTCCAACTCACGGCGCTGCAAGGTCAGCGGGAGATCCTGACCCGCGGTCTTGCCAGGACGGTCGAGGAACTCGGCGAGGTAAGTAGTGAACTGGAGTCGCTCGAAGCCGGGCTCGCCGAACAACAGCTCCGCGAGACGAAGATGGAGACTTCCACAATACAGCTTCAGGAGCGGCTAACTTCCCTGGTGGAGGAAGAGCAGGAGGCGCAGCGACTCGTCGTCGCACAGGATGAGAGACGTCGGGAGCTGAATGAGAGTCGGCAGTCGATCGACGAAAACCTTCGCATACTGAAGCAGTCGCTGGCCGAAAAACAGCAGGCCTGCAGCGACACGGCGATCCGGCTTGCCGAACTGCGAAATACGACCTCGCTCCTTGAGCAGGCACTGCGGGAAGAAGGGCCTCCCGATCTGGATGCCATTGTCCTGCGACTGACCGGCAGCGGCCTTGGAATCGACGCGGCCAACATCGAACTTGCGGATCTCACGACCAGGATTGCCGAACTGGGTGCGGTCAACATGGCCGCCCTGGAAGAATATCAGGAACTGGCCGAACGCCACCGCTTTCTCTCAGCTCAGGTCGAAGATCTCTCATCGTCTGTCCAGTCTCTCCGTACAGCCATTTCGGAGATTAACCATACCATTCAGCAGCGGTTCAGCGAGACCCTCGAGACCGTAGCCGGCCATCTGGACCGACTCTGGCGCTGCCTCATTCCGGGAGGCCAGGCGTCTCTCAGTATGGCCGAACCAGAGGATGGCGAAGAGGAGCCGGGGGTGGAGATGGTGGTTCGGATCCCCGGTAAGCGCCCAACCCTCAATCTGCTATCCGGAGGCGAGAAGGCGCTAGCCGCGCTGGCGCTTCTGCTGGCGCTATTCCACACTCGCCCCAGCCCCTTCTGCCTGCTGGACGAGGTCGATGCCCCCCTCGACGATGCGAACGCCGAGCGGTTTGCCTCGCTTCTGAAGGACATGGCCGCCAGCGCCCAATTCCTCCTCATCACTCACAACAAGCGGACGATGTCAGCCGCCGACCTTCTGTACGGCGTCACCATGGAGGAGCACGGGGTTTCAAAGCTCCTCTCTCTCCGTATGAACCGCGCAGCCTGACAAAAGGCGGACAGGAAGGTCTGTATGTTCACCAACGACTCTCCACGCCAAGGCCTTTTCGGACGATTCGTGGCCGGCCTCGCTCGAACTCGCCAGGGGTTAGCGGGACAGATCGGACGGCTATTCGGCGCGAATGCCCCCAGCGCCGCTGATCTGGAAGCGCTGGAAGAGGCCTTAATCGCCGCCGATTTCGGCCCGGCACTGGCGCAACAACTTATAGCACCCCTCCATCAACGCCTCAGCCGCAGTGATCTCAGCAACCTCGATCAAGTGGAAGTGGCCCTCAAGCGCGGCGTACTTGGTATTCTGGGCGGGGTCGCCCAGCCTCCTTCAGCCACAGACCATCAGACCACACCTCAGGTCTTACTCTTTCTTGGAATCAACGGGTCCGGAAAGACCACCACCATCGGCAAGTTGGCCAACCGCCTTATCAGCGAGGGTGGGCGCGTGGTGTTGGCCGGGGCCGACACCTTCCGGGCAGCCGCCATCGAGCAACTGGGGATATGGGGCCATCGCGTGGGCGCCGATGTCATCTGCCACCAGGCCGGGGCCGATCCTTCTGCTGTGGTCTTTGACGCCGTGCAGGCCGCCTGCTCACGCGGCGCAAGCCACCTGCTCATCGATACGGCCGGCCGCCTGCACACCAAACGAAACCTGATGGAGGAGTTGAAGAAGATTCAGCGAGTGATCTCACGACAGATGCCGGATGCGCCTCACGAACGGATCATGGTTCTTGATGCCACCTCCGGCCTGAACGCGCTGGTCCAGGCGAAAACCTTTCACGAGGCTGTGGGATTGACGAGTCTGATCTTGACGAAGCTGGACGGTACCGCCAAAGGGGGCGTCGTCGTCGCTATCGCCGATCAATTGAAACTTCCAATCAGTTTTGTCGGTCTGGGCGAGGGTGTTGACGACCTACAACCGTTCGCGGCAGAAACCTTTACGGACGCCCTGTTCGCACGATCCTAATACCCCATCCGATCTGTTTTCGACTTGACACCCCTTGTCGCCCGATGTTAAGTTAACCTAGTGTATTTCCTCAGAAAGTTCGCTTTCCTGCAATGAGGTCGGATGTTCACGCCTGACGATGTGCGCTTCATGCAACGCGCCCTGGTTCTTGCGGTTAAGGGACGCGGCCGCACAAGTCCCAACCCGTTGGTCGGCGCGGTCGTGGTACAACACGGTCGAATCATCGGGGAGGGCTACCATGCGCGTGCCGGTGAGCCTCACGCGGAGGTCATGGCGCTGGATAACGCGGCCGAGACGGCACGCGGCGCCGAACTCTATGTCACGCTTGAGCCGTGCTGCCATCACGGTCGGACCCCACCATGCACCGATCGGATCATTCAGACCGGTATTCGGCGGGTCATCATACCAACTCTTGACCCTAATCCATTGATCTCCGGAAAGGGCGTGCAGACGCTGCGCGACGCGGGAATCGTAATAGACACACTCACGCTGTTCGCCGAAGAGGCGACGCGCCTTAACGAAGCCTTTATAAAATTCATCAAAAGTCGCATCCCGTTCGTAGTCCTCAAGGCAGCCGTCAGCCTTGACGGTAAGATTGCCACTCGGACCGGAGACGCTCGGTGGGTCTCCGGCGAACGTTCGCGCAAGCATGTGCATGCGCTGCGGGACCAGCTAGACGCAGTGATCGTCGGGATCGGGACGGTTCGGCGCGACAATCCCAGACTTACAACCAGGCTGCCGGAAGGCGGACGCGATCCAATCCGGGTAATCGTAGATGGAGTCGGTCCGCTCCCACTGGATGCGCAGGTCTTTCAGGACGGCTCCGCAACACGAACCTGGGTCGCCGTAGCTGCTGATGCGCCCGCCGAACGGATAAGAAGCCTGGAACGCCGCGGGCTGACAGTACTCGAAGCGAGCGGCTCCCGTGGAAAAGTCCGCCTTGAACACCTTCTGAAACACCTTGGCGAGCGCGAGGTCACAAGCGTGATGATCGAGGGTGGCGAGGCTATCTTCACCTCCGCCATTGAAGAGGGGATCGTGGACAAATTTCTGCTATTTATGGCGCCAATTCTTGTTGGGGGGAAAAGCGCACCCAGTCTGCTTGGTGGGGCGGGTATTGAAGAAATCGGCCAGGCCCTACGACTGCACCGCTTGCGCATCGAACAACTTGGGGAAGACCTGCTGATTGAGGGATACCCTTCAACACATGAAGGGACCTGCTAAGCAAACGAGATGTTTACCGGACTGATCGAAGAGATAGGGCAAGTTCAGCGGGTACGCCGGGAAGGCGGCATGGCGAAGCTTGCCATCAAAGGGCAGCAGACGGCCTCCTCCCTCGCCATCGGGGACAGTATCGCGGTCAATGGAACCTGTCTCACGGTCACGAGAACGGCGCCTACCCTGTTCGAGGCCGATCTGTCCGAAGAGACCTTGGCGCGCACAACTCTGGGAGAGCTCCAAGCCGGTAATCCCGTCAACCTGGAACGGCCATGCCGACCGACAGATCGACTCGGAGGCCACTTCGTGACCGGCCACATCGACGGGGTCGGAACCATCTGTGAGATTCGGGAGACGGAGGGGATCTGGTGGTTCTCGATTGCCTACCCTGGGGCGCTGCGGCCTCTGCTTGTAGAAAAGGGTTCCGTTGCGGTGGATGGAATCAGCCTGACGGTGGGCAGCCTCAACGATCAGTCCTTTGGAGTAGCCATCATCCCTCACACGTACCACCGCACCACGCTTGACAGCAAGCAGGTCGGGCGACGTGTGAACCTGGAAGCAGATCTTCTTGGCAAGTACGTCGTCCGCTATCTCGAGGGACTTGGGTCTCTGACACAAAAGACAACCCTTACTGAATCGCGACTCCAAGAGTTGGGGTTTAGCTGAACCGGTTCCGGGGGGAGTAACTATGGAAGATACGATCGAGTTTCACACGATCGAAGAAGCGATCCGAGACCTGCGCGACGGCAAGATGGTGATCGTCGTAGATGATGATGACCGGGAGAATGAAGGCGACCTCACGATGGCCGCCGACAAGGTGACGCCGGAGGCGATCAACTTCATGGCCACACAGGGGCGGGGGTTGATCTGTATGCCCGTTATCGGCGAGCGATTGGATGAACTCCGCATCCCGCCGATGGTGACGGACAATACCTCTCCCCACGAGACCGCCTTCTGTATTTCCGTCGATGCCAAGCACAAGGTCACGACCGGAATCTCGGCCTACGACCGGGCCATCACCATCCAAACGATCATCGATCCAAAGGCAACGCCAGATGATCTGACCAGCCCGGGGCACACGTTTCCGCTTCGCGGACGAGACGGGGGAGTGCTGACCCGGGCGGGGCATTCTGAAGCCGCTATTGACCTCGCCCGTTTAGCCGGCCTGTACCCCGCCGGGGTGATCTGTGAGGTCATGCATGACGACGGGGCGATGGCCAGGACCCCCGAGCTGTATCGCTTCGCCTGCAAACATGGCTTGAAGTTGATCACTGTTAAGAGCCTGATCGA
The DNA here is from genome assembly GCA_028870115.1 of Candidatus Methylomirabilota bacterium. Classification (NCBI taxonomy): domain Bacteria; phylum Methylomirabilota (SeqCode); species Candidatus Methylomirabilota bacterium. The sequence goes on along the minus strand of JAGWQH010000082.1, from coordinate 52,671 downwards.
GTTTCGACTGAAGCGAGAGCGCTTTATCAGTCGCGTCGCCACGACGACTCTTCCGACCCTATACGGTCGATTCACCGCGATCCTATATCATAGTCACATCGAGAACAAACACCATCTCGCCCTGGTCATGGGAGAGATCAACGCCGTTGAAGAGACGCTGGTGCGCGTCCACTCGGAGTGCCTCACGGGTGACGTCTTCGGCTCTCTCCGATGCGACTGCGGGTCGCAACTGGATAAGTCGCTCGAGCTGATTGCCAAGGAGGGGAAGGGGGTCTTCCTCTATATTCGCCAGGAAGGGAGAGGCATCGGCCTGGCAAATAAGATGCGCGCCTATGAGCTGCAGGACACCGGCCTGGATACGGTGGAGGCGAATATGAGGCTCGGGTTTAAACCCGATCTGAGAGAGTATGGAATCGGCGCCCAGATCTTGTCCGACCTTGGATTGTGCAATATCCGGCTGCTGACCAACAACCCACGGAAGATCGTAGGGCTCGAGGCATATGGTCTTCATGTTGTACAGCGGATCCCCATCGAGATTCATCCCAACGCCGAGAATCGCGCATACCTGCAGACCAAGTTCGCAAAGCTGGGTCACCTGCTCGAAACGGTGTAGTCAGCATGGGAGGTGTACGTTGAAAACGACCGAAGGCACATACCAAGCCGGAGGGTATCGATTCGCCCTTGTGGTAAGTCGTGTGAACGAATTGATCGCTAAACGGTTGCTGGAAGGAGCGCTTGACTGCCTGCTCCGCCATGGCGCGGAGGAAGGCGATCTGCACCTGGTGAAGGTACCTGGTGCCTTCGAGCTGCCCTACGCAGCAAAGCGCCTGGCGGCCTCAAACCACTACGACGCCGTCATCGCGCTAGGCGCCGTCATCCGAGGCGCCACCGCCCACTTCGATTACGTCGCTGGGGAGGCGGCGAAGGGAATCGCCGCAGCCAGTCTCGATACCGGTGTGCCTATTATCTTTGGCGTCATTACCGCGAATACGCTTGATGAGGCAATCGAACGGGCCGGGACGAAGGGCGGTAACAAAGGGTTTGAGGCCGCGCTTTCAGCCATTGAAATGGCCAGCCTCTTCGCCCAACTCAAATAGTGCGCAAAAGAGCGAGTCAGCTCTACAATAAGGGACAATGGGGAAGCGTCACCGAGCCAGAGAGCTTGCGCTCTCACTGCTGTATCAACTAGAATTTTACCCCCTGGAAGCTTTGGAGGTGCAGTCGGCCGGCTTCTGGGCGGATCACCCAGCTGGGCCGGAGATCCGGTCGCTGGCTGAGGAGTTGGTCCAGGGGACGCTGCAGCATCAAAAGCCGATCGATGATCTGCTCGCCTCGCACGTCGAGCACTGGATCCTCTCGCGGCTCGCTCTCGTCGATCTCTGTATCCTTCGCTTGGCCGCGTTTGAGCTGCTCTTTTACGGCAAGACACCCTGGAAGGTCGCGATCGATGAAGCCATTGAGTTAGCAAAGGCGTTTGGCGGAAAGGACTCCGGCGCCTTTGTCAACGGTGTCCTGGACAAACTCGCCGCCCTCGCGAAAGACAACTCCCCTGCTCCGCTCGGATAAAGGCAGGCGCTCAGTCATCAGCGATCAACCAACGCCCCGCCATCCACCCCTTCGCCTCCCCTCCTCGTATCAGGGACCAAGGATAGCGGTATGCCGATCTTAAAGAAACGCTTCAGGTGCCGTAGCTGAGGGGGATGGTGGGCTAGTGCCTATCGAGGGAATTCGAAACCTGGATCACTTCACGTGACGGCAGGATCAGACAGGTTAGTTTGTTCCCGTAGACGCAGGCCGTATCGATGCCGATCCGGTCCTCATCCATCAGGACCTCTCGCATCGGCGTATGACCGAAGATGACTGTCTTGGGGTAGCGACCCGGATAGGCGTAGAACTCCTCGCGAATCCACAAGAGGTCGCTCTCGTCTTGATCCTGCAGCGGGATTCCAGGTCTGATCCCAGCATGAACGAAGAGACAGTCCTCCGTCTCATAGTACGGCCTCAAGCGTTCCAGAAAGGCCAGATGAGCGGCCGGGATGCGGCTAAGCCCACCGTAACTTTCCAATGTGGCGGTTCCGCCATTATATAGAAATAGAGCCCGCTCTTTTCCCTGAAGAAAATCAAGAAACATACGCTCATGATTACCCATGAGGAAGATGTACCGCCCGCCAAGGGTCAGCAGGTAATCAACGACCCCCTTTGAATCCGGTCCCCGATCAACGTAATCTCCCAGGAAGACTACCTCGTCCGCCTCCGACAGACGAAGTTGGGCGATGAGGCGGTGCAGCGGCTCCAGACAACCATGAATATCACCGATTACGTAGATCATGATAGTTTCGGCGACCGACCCACAGGGCGAGCGAAGGATCGCGCTGTCACAAAAAACAAATGCTTGCAAGAATCTTGCAAGCTCTATGAAGTCAGCCCTGCCTGGGTAATCTGAGCTATTTGTGACCGATGGCGTCCAGGACTCGAGCGATCTCTTCCTTCACGTGTGTGTTGATTTTGAGCCGTGCGAGAATATCCGGATGGTGTTCAGCCAGGTATTGAATAATGGCGATTCCGTCGAGCGGCGACCCGTGCGGCTGTGTATCGAGAATCCAATCGCTGAGGGCATCTTTGTGCGATCGGCGCGTGCCCGGATCGGAATATAAGATATCCAAAATTTCCTGAGCTAATGACTTTCGCATCGCACCACCTTTATGCTGAACTTCAATGTTAATATAACACCTCTTCATCTAATCCACAAGTGAGAAACCTCACTGGAGCCAAAGAAAGGGTCATACCGTATCATAATGGGATCAGCGTTGAGTGCCAGAGGAATCGCCCCAGAAACTCCCCAATGGCGCCGGTGAGAATCGCGAGGTAGAAAAAACCGGTTGCGGACTGAACGTTCGGAATGCGCAAGGTATCCCAGATCACACACGCCAGGACGAATGACCCAAGAATCCCGACACATACACGACTAAGGAAAACCGCGAGGTACGAACTCGAGAGAAGTCCGATCCTGAACGCAGCCTCTGCCCCGCCAAACAGGTACAGCGACCCAAGAGTTACGATGATCAACAGACCCTGCAGCGCAGTGGACAACAGAAAGAGGGTGGCCAGCCGGCGAATCAGAGCTACGGGCAGGCGGGGATCTCTGAGATAATAGTGGCCAAGCAACATGCCGGTCAGGGCCGAGCCCATGAGGAGGGCTGACGCAAAGGTCGTGGCGATTTGGACAGCGATTTCAAGCACGCTGGACGATTCTTGGGCAAGCAGCAGAGATGGGATCAGCATTCCTACCGTTCCGACCGCCAGGCTCACCCAAAGGATCCGCCTCGGCCATTGCCCATCCGGCATCCAGAAGGCGCCCGCATACAGCAGAACCAGAACAAAAAAGACCAGTGAGGTTGGCGTTTGGCTGACCCAAAGCCCTACACCGAGCGCACTCACCAGGGTCAGCGCGCAGGTCTGAAAAAAACCTCGCCTGATCGGTGGCGAATGCAGGAAGCTCAGACAGAACAGGCTGCCGACGGCCGCCTCTTGTATCGCTTGAAACGCCGGGAGAGCAACAGGCGTCATCAGTCGATCTCCAGCTCGCTGATCCCTTTTGGGAAGTTGGTCAGATTCCGGCACCCTGTCGCAGTGACGACCACAAGGTCTTCAATTCGAATGGCCCCTGCATCCAGGTAGTAGAGTCCAGGCTCGACGGTAACCACATGGCCGGTTCGCAAGACTGCACCTGTCTTATTGATACGAGGAGGTTCGTGGATGTCGAGGCCGACCCCGTGACCGGTGCCGTGGAAAAATCCTTGCATCCGACCGCCGACCATGCCGGTCGTGAAGCCGTCTTTTTCCAACACTGCATTGACTGTGGTGTGTATGACACTACCGTCGGCTCCGTCCCTGATTAACTCCATTCCGTGTTCCTGGGCGTTGAGAACCGCTCTGTACATCGCCCGAAGTTTCGGTGATGCCTTCCCCTTCACCACGGTCCGGCTCATGTCGGCAAAGTAGCGGCTCCGTTCGGATCTGGGAAAGACGTCGATCACAATCGACTCGTTTGCCCTGATGGGCCCCTGTCCATGATGGTGGGGATCGACCCCTTGCAGGCCGGGCGCCACAATCGTATGTTGGGCCACGCACTCGTGTTCCATCAGCTTCAGGTGCATGATCTTCTTGAGCGCCTCGGCGGTCAACGGCTCGCCGTTGAGGTAGAGGCGCCCGCCATCTTCCACCTTGGCCGCCTGAACCGCCGAGATTGCCGTGCCCATAGCGTCTTCGGTGGCGCGCTGGGTCGCGGCAATCGCCTCGATCTCTCCTTCGCTTTTTACCAGGCGCGCATCGAAGAACGGCTCTCTCTTCACGCTCAGGGTGTAGCCCCTTGTCCGCAGACCATCGGCGTACTCGACGCTGAAGTTGGCGGGGACCAGCAGATGGCGCGCGCCTCGCTCCCGCAGCACCAGGTCCAGGACATCCAGCACAGATGGCGCGTCGATACCCTTCCCTCTCGCCATTTGTTCATACACGCTATAGGATAGCACCGTATCTACCCTCGCCTGGCTCCTGGCCCGATCCATCTCCAGGTCGCTCATTACGACGATCTTTTCTTCCCCAGCCTGGACAAAGATAAACGGGTCCGGCGCCGCAAACCGGGTCGCATAGTACAGGTTCGAATCGATCTCGCTGGTTGAGATCATGACGATCGCATTATATTTCGGCTCTTGCATTCTACACGCCCAATGAACTACCCCGCAGCAAGCTGCAGGGTATCGTCTTCTGTTCTGGCGCGTCATTCCGCCTGCCTGTGCGTTTCCGCACGCAGACAGGTGCGTGACACGGAATCCAGTCGAGCCCACTGGATACCGGCTTCCGCCGGCATGACGAACTCGCGGGCAAGCCGCGGGGACTGAACCCCCAGTGGATTCAATCGGACATGATTACCTTACCCATTCCGATCGCCGCCAGCAGCCCCAGCGTCCACAACCAGGGAAACGCGTCGGTATAGTACCAGGTCACCACCGGATAGACCAGGGTTGATAGCGGCAGCAGCGCCATGGCCCCCAGCATGCCCCTGATCCCCCACACATCGCCGTACCCTGTCAGCATGGAGGCAAAGAGGGCGAGCATCAGCGCCACCCAGGCGAAGCCATAGCAGCCCCCCCAGAACGTTGGACCCTTCGATCTTGATCTCGTCATCGATACGAGCATCTTTAGCAAGCGGATCGCAATCGTCTGAAAGCTTGGACCCTTCGATCTTGCTCTCGCCATCAGCAGCGATGTCGCCCCCGTCCCGTTAGGATGGCTTACGATCAGCCGGTGGCTCGCCAAGATGCGACGAGATATGCATCGAGCAGAACTTCGGACCGCACATCGAGCAGAACTCGGCGCGCTTAAACGCCTCGTTGGGCAGGGTCTCATCGTGCATGGCGCGCGCCGTCCCGGGGTCGAGCGCCAGCGCAAACTGGCCTTCCCAGTCGAAGTTAAACCTGGCACGAGAGAGCGCGTCATCGCGGTCGCGCGCGCCCTTCCGGCCTCGGGCGATGTCGGCCGCATGGGCGGCGATCTTGTACGCGATGCACCCCTGCTTCACATCTTCCAGCGTGGGTAAGCCGAGGTGCTCCTTCGGCGTCACATAACAGAGCAGCGAGGCGCCGTGCCAGCCGATGATCGCTGCGCCGATCGCCGACGTGATGTGATCGTAGCCTGGCGCGATGTCGGTCACCAGCGGACCCAGCGTGTAAAAGGGCGCCTCCTGGCAGATCTCCTGCTCCATCCGTACGTTCATTTCGATCTGGTCCATCGGGACATGCCCGGGTCCTTCGATCATCACCTGGACATCGTGAGCCCAGGCGACCTTCGTGAGTTCGCCCAATGTCCGAAGCTCGGCGAACTGCGCCGCATCGGAGGCATCTGCGGTACAGCCTGGTCTCAGGCCATCGCCCAGGCTGAAGCTGACGTCGTATTGTCGGAAGATCCGGCAAAGCTGCTCGAAATGGGTGTACAGCGGATTCTGCGCATCATGGGCGAGCATCCATCTCGCCATGAGGGCGCCGCCTCGACTGACGATTCCGGTGATCCGAGACTGTACGAGCGGCAGATGCTCCAGTAAGACGCCGGCATGAATCGTCATGTAGTCCACGCCTTGCTCGGCCTGGTGCGCAATCACGTCGATCATATCGTCGGCAGTGAGATCTTCTACCTGATTCACGCTCGCGACCGCCTGGTAGAGCGGGACGGTGCCGACCGGAACCGGACTGGCCGCGATGATCGCATGACGGATTTCATCGATACTCCCACCTGTACTCAGGTCCATAACCGTATCGGCCCCGTACTGAATGGCCAGCTTCAGCTTTCGCAACTCCTCATCGATGTCGGAGATCAGGGCCGAGTTGCCGATGTTGGCGTTGATCTTGACACCGGCTACCGTCCCGATTCCTATCGGCTCGAGGCTGCTGTGATGAATATTACAGGGAATAATGAGTCGGCCACGGGCGACCTCGGCCCGGATAACCTCGGCATCGAGACCTTCCCGCTCGGCGACGTAGGCCATTTCCGGAGTGATAATCCCTTGGCGGGCGTAGTGCATCTGCGTAACGCAGTCCCTATTACCATGAATCGTCCGTGCGACCATGTGAGTCCCCTCCCCAGAAAAGCAAAAACGCCGGCAACACACTGCCAGCGTTACACGTCAACCGTTTCAGGATGCTCCCTACGCTGGCATAACCCAGATCAGGTCAGACGGTCGGCAACGGTGTCAGTCGCCCTCTCAGCCTGCTCCCACAGACTCCCGTACTCGCTTCCTATTGGTTTCCAATCTACCCCCAATCAACAAGGGTGTCAAGAATCCACAAATCCCCCCTCGCCCTCCTTTGATAAAGGGGGGTTGGGGGGATTTCGGTCGCGACGCTCGCCGTAACACATTCCAATCTCTATTTCTGGGCCAATAGGCTTATTCGGCCTCATCGATGTCGAAGGTAGTCAAGGCGCGGGGCCTCTGATCAATCGGTTGCAGTTCCTGGATCTCCTTCTTGCCTCCGGCTCCGAACGCCTGGAACTTTCTGGTCGTAGGGAAGACACGACTTTCAAACGAGGCCACCGCCGCATTATATGAATCCACGGCTTTGCCAATGGCTCCACCGACCCTGACAAGGTGCTCTGCAAGCGTCCCCATCCGGTCGGCGAGTTCCTGGCCCAAGGCGCAGATGCGCTGGGCGCTTTCCGCGACCAGTTCCTGTCGCCATCCATAGGCGATGGCTCGCAGCAGAGCGATAAAGGTCGTGGGTGTGGCGATGACGACCTTTTTTGAGAGGGCAGATTCGACCAGAGCCGGATCTTTCTCGGCGGCGGCGGCGAGAAAGGAGTCGTTCGGGATAAAGAGTACGACGAACTCCGGAGCTGCCGTAAACTGGTCCCAGTACTCTTTCGAAGCCAGTTTCACGACGTGCTGATTCACCTGAGCCGCATGCTTGAGGAGGGCTACGTCGCGATCCTCATCAGTCTTGGCTTCCAGCGCCTCGAGGAAGCCGGCAAGCGGGACCTTGGCATCTACCACCACCTCGCGCCCGGCCGGCAGCTTGACGACCATATCCGGGCGGATGCGCCCCTCATCGGTAGTCACACTCTCCTGTTCCACAAAATCGCAGTGGGGCGACATCCCGGCAAGTTCGGCTGTCTTCCGCAGCGCGATTTCGCCCCATCGGCCTCGAACCTGTGGGGACCTCAGGGCGTTGACCAGCTTGGCGGTCTCACTCTGAAGGGTTGTCTGACCCAGCGCGACTGCGCGCAGTTGTTCGCCCACCGTACTGTACTCTCTGAGCCGCTTGTCTTCGAGCGCCTTAGTCTCTTGCTGATAGGCGAAGAGAGTTTCGCCGAGCGGCTGGATCATCGTCTCGATCGCCTTTCTGCGCGCCTCCAAATCGACGGCCGCTTCATCCTTCAGCGCCTTGAACTTCTCCTCGGCGAGGATGAGGAACCCCGCGTTGTTGCCGGCCAACGCTTCAGCCGCCAGCGATTTGAAGGTATCGGACAGCCTGATCTTCGCGTCTTCCAAGAGAGCTTTCTGTTCAACAAGATTCTTTTCGATCTCAATCGCTCGGGTTTCGGCGGTAGCCTTGGCTGTCTCAGCTTTTCGCAAATCCTCGCGGAGGGTCTCGAAGTCGTTTCTGGCTGCGACGAGCTGTTGTCGTACCTCTTCAATCCGCGCCTCTGCAGCGGCGGTCCGCGCCGTCTGCTCTCGGAGGATTAAGCCTACTTGACCCTTAGCCCGGGCTACACTTATCGCCCATCCAAGCGCGGCTCCAATCCAGAGTCCCAACAACAGGGTCAGCCATTCTGTCATTGCCGGCTCATCCTTGGTTGTGTTGTCTTACCGTTGAGACTGAGTTTCACCTTTCACCCTTTGATGACTCCCATAGGGCGGAGACGAGCCACCATCTTGGAGAGCCCGGCATGATGCACAACCGTCACCACCTGCGTGGCGTCTTTGTACGCCTCGGGCATCTCCTCTGCCAGCGATTCGCGACCCGATGCCTTGACGATGATCCCCTGCTCCTCAAGCTCGCGATGGATGGCCCGACCCTTGGCTGCCCTGATGGCGGCATGTCGGCTCATGACCCTCCCGGCCCCATGGCAGGTGCTCCCGAAGGTCTGCTCCATGGCGCCCGTTCCCACCAGCACAAATGAGGCGCGGCCCATGTCGCCCGGGATCAGCACAGGCTGGCCGATGGCCTGGTAGTGAGCCGGCAGTTCCGGGTGTCCAGGCGGAAAGGCCCGCGTCGCCCCTTTGCGATGGACCGCCAGCTTGAGCCGTCTTCCCTCGACCTCGTGTTCCTCAACCTTGACGATGTTGTGGGCGACATCGTAGATCGTTGAGAGTCCCAATGCCTTTGGGGAGATATTAAAGACCTTCAGCAATACCTCCTTCGTCCAATGGGCCAGACATTGGCGATTATTCCAGGCGAAGTTAGCGGCGGCTCGCATGGCGCCAAGGTACGCCTTGGCTTCGTGCGACTTCCAGGGCGTGCAGGCGAGTTGCCGATCGGGAAGCTCTATCCCGTACTTGATGACCGCACGCTCCATCTCGACCAGAGAGTCTGTACAGACCTGATGTCCCAGACCTCGAGAGCCGGTATGAATCATCACCGTCACCTGGCCCTCGAACAGGCCGAGGACCTCTGCGACCTGGGGATCGTAGATTTCAGCGACCGTCTGAACCTCCAGGAAATGATTGCCTGAGCCCAACGTTCCGAGCTGGCTGCTCCCCCGCTCAAGAGCTTTATGGCTTACAGCATCCGGGTCAGCGTCCGGAAGGCACCCGCCGGATTCGATGCAGGCGAGGTCTGCCGGCTCTCCGTACCCCTGCTCGACGGCCCATGCTGCGCCCTTGAGCAGCGGCGCCTCCGCCTCTTTCTTGCTCAGGCGGATCCGGCCTCGCGAGCCGACACCAGTCGGAATTTCGCTGAACAGGGCGAGGACCAACTCCTTCAGCCTTGGCCGCACCTGCTCCTTTGTCAGCTCCGTCCGAAGCAATCGGACCCCGCAGTTGATGTCGTATCCGACTGCTCCTGGTGATACGACGCCATCAGTAATATCCGTCGCTACCACCCCACCAACCGGAAGGCCGTACCCCTGATGGATGTCGGGCATGGCGAAGGAGGCCTTGACGATCCCCGGCAGGAAGGCGCCGTTGGCCACCTGTTCCAGGGAGAGGTCCTTCATGATCGCTTCCATCAGGCGTTCATCGGCATAGATGATCCCCGGAACCCGCATTCCTGGTTTGTAGTCTTGCGGAAGCAGCCATCGATAATCATCGAGCTTCTGTACAACCCTGTTCATCGTTCACCCTTGCCGTGCTGTGCGCTTCGGTTAGTCTTCTGTAGGGGCAGAACTTGCCCTGCCTCAATAGGCGTAGCAAGCAGCGCCCCTACAAAGGGAATTATTCCAAGAGTTGATACCGTGTGTTGCGACGCTTCGGAACAAAACCGGCATCTCGAACGTTTCGCCGGATTTCCTCGATAGACATCAGTTGCCGCGTAACTGGCGTCCTCACCACATTCTCTTCAAGGACGGTACTCCCGAAATCGTTCACGCCGTACTGCAATGAAAGCTGTCCGATCTTCGGGCCCATCGTCAACCAGGCAGCCTGGATATGCTTCACATTGTCCAGCATGATCCTGGAGACGGCCACAGTCCGAAGATAGCTGTAGCCGCTGCCGCCCTGACCTCCAAGCGCGTCGCCATTGGGTTGATAGCTCCAGGGAATGAAGGCCGTAAAACCACCGGTTTGATCTTGTAGCTCTCGAATCTTGATAAGGTGTTCAACGCGCTGCGCCGGCGTCTCGCCTACCCCGTACATCATTGTAGCCGTGCTGGGTATCCCAAGATTGTGGGCGATCTGCATAACGTTCAACCATTCGGACGAACTCTCCTTTAGCGGCGAAACCCGCTGCCTCACTTCATCGACTAACAGTTCGGCTCCAGCTCCGGGAATCGAATCGAGACCCGCCGCCTTGAGTCGCTTCAAGCTGTTTTTGAGGGATATCTTGGAACTATATGTAATATAACTGATTTCCACCGTAGAGAGTGCGTGTAGATGAACCGGATAGCGGGCCTTGATTGAGGCGAGCAGATCCTCGTAATAGTCGATCTTCAGGCTGGGATTCAGCCCCCCTTGCAGCAGGACCTCCGTTCCGCCAAGTTCGATCAGCTCTTCGATTTTCTGAAAGATTTCCTCCTTAGACAGGAGATATCCTTCCGGAGAGATTGGCAGCCGGTAGAAGGCGCAGAACGAACATTGGACCCAGCAGATGTTGGTATAGTTGATGGTGCGGCCGGTGACATAGGTCACAACGGGCTCCGGGTGCAAGCGCCAACGCACACGGTCAGCCATGGCGGACAGCTCAAGCAGCGTCGCCCGTTCGAAGAGCTCAACCCCATCATCGAAAGTGAGCCGCTCCCCCGCCTCGACCTTCTCCGCGATCGCCTCGATCCTCTCGTTCGATCTAGCCATGCCTAAAACTCCTCAGCTCCATCCGGTACTTGTTACCCGTTGTTGCGCGTCATTTCGATTTTAACGGAAACCTCTCCGGGTGCTCTATCATCTCAGTCGTAAGATCGATATCCAGATCCGGCCAATAGAAATGACCGGGTGTCGGCTCTTCAACAGTGAGGACCTTGCCAACAGGAACATCCTTGAACCAAGGGAAATCCTCGTAGGACAGGAACAATTCCCTCTCCCCGGCCAGAAGCCATACACCGTGGCTGGAAATGTTGGTGACCTCAACCGGTGACGTGTTTTTTCCAAGCGGTTTGGATCTCATTCTTATGTACCTCGATTAGCTGTTCAATTTCCTTCAACTGAGTGCGGGAGAGGTGATAGTTCTTCGCCAACTCGATATCCGGCTCCAGCCAATATTTTGCTTCACCATCCGCACAAATCGCATGCACGTGCATCCGCAGTTCCTCGCGCGAGAAGAAAAAGAAGCGGTATCCTTTCTCCCGAAAAATCGTCGGACTCATATATCAGCTTTCGTATCCCTTTCCTGACGCCGGTCGGCGTTGCGGATCGGCGGCGCGGGCGTATCGACTACCGCGCTTACCGCACCAGGCCGTTCCTACGCGTGGTCAGATTGCCGGCTTTACAACCGCGGCGAACCGCCGCCGAGGCTGATCCCGCGGGCGTGATCCCCGCGCGCTCAGCCAGCGTCGAGTTGGCACGGGCCCATCGCCTGACCCACCGGTCGATTCCGAGGAACGTGAAGTACCTCCACGCGAGGTCGGGCCGGAGGTCGCTCAGCCGGCCCTGCTCGACCGCCTCCACTCGGTACCGGGGAATCTTGGCCGCCGTCGCCGCACTCCGGGTATCCATGCCCTTCTCCGCTCGCGCCTGGCAGCAACGCGCCTCCACCGCCCTCCAGCGGACATGGTCCTCGAACCGCGGTGTCCCGACGCCAAGCCGCTCCTCCAGTTCCGCACCAAAGAGCCGACGTGCTTCGGTAACCAGAACCTGGACCTCATCTTCCTTCAGGATGCCGGCAGGGTTACGGCGCAGTTTGCGGGCAAGCTTTACCCTGGGGTCCATACTCCTCTCGCACTCTCACGTCACGCATCACCGGCATACGGAAGCGCCTTCGCTGCATGGGATTGCCGACCTATCCAAGTTTCTTCCTGGCTGGTCGAACTTCATAGAGGGCGTGATCCTCCTTGACAAGGCTCGCCGTACCGATAGCCGCCTTTTCAAACAGGAGCTTCGCGGTTAAGAAAAGATCGGCGGTTTCAGCCTTCAGGTGGCGAGCTGTCATTCGGCAATATTCCGGGTCGATCTCAACGCCGATGCTGTTTCGGCCTGTCCGTAGTGCCGCAACCATTGTGGTCCCGGACCCGCAAAACGGGTCCAACACGGTGTCTCCGGTGAAGGAGAACATGCGCACAAGACGTGTGGCGAGTTCCAATGGGAACGGGGCAGGATGCTGCTTAGTCGATGCACCCGTGATATTCCATATCTGCTGGAACCATCGGTCAAAGTCATCTTTCCCGATTCGGCTTGCCTCTCGCTGTGTACTCGTTGGCTTCCTATATCCGCCTGGCTTCCGCTGCATCAGTATGAATTCCATATCGTTCTTGATGATGGCATTTGGCTCGTAGGGCTTCCCGAGGAACTTGGACCCGTTCTCGACCTCGTAGGAGGCGTTAGCGATCTTGTGCCAGATGATCGGGTTCAGGTTATCGAATCCGATGCGCCGGCAAATGACGCAGATGTCGGCGTGCAGGGGAAAAACCAGGTGGCGTCCGAAATCGCGCCTCGCGACACAGACATCCCCGACGACGCACACCAAACGTCCACCGGGAACAAGGATTCGGTAGACGTGCCGCCAGACTTTCTCCAACTCGAACAGGAATGCTTCGTAGTCCTGGATGTGGCCGAGCTGGTCGGGGTTCTCGTTGTACCGCTTGAGATTCCAGTAGGGGGGCGAGGTGACGACGAGATGGACCGAACTGTCACTGAGGAAGGAAAGGTCCCGTGAATTGCCGTTGACCAGTCTGTGAACGGTCGTTTCCATGTGGTTATACAAACGCCGCCAAATGGGCCACAAGGATTCTGGCGAAACGTTCAAGGGAAAGGTCATCCGCTGGTGTTGAATAACGTCCTCTAATTCCACCGTCGGCCGTCGAGCCGATATAGGCCGCTGCCGTGTAGTGTCGCTCAAGCACAAGCTTCCGGCAGAAGAGTTCATACCGGTGCAGATATGAAGCGCCCACGAATTCCGGGAACACCTTGAAGTGCGGCTCCTGCACCTTGACCGGTCGGTTGGATGCCTCACAGTCTTCCAGCATAAAGAAGTAACCAAGAAATGGCTGGGGACTTGTCAGATAGGCGCCTTCCCGGTAAGCGGTCCACAGATCGAGGGCGCTTCCCATCGCCTCTTCGGTCCGATTGTTGAAGTTGTTCCCGAAAGATGGGCCGACCTGTGACTTCGCCTCGATGGCAACGAGAAGCGTATCCTCACGCACGACAAGCAAATCCCATTCTTTGGTGGGGCGGAAGAATCCTGGAAGCTCAACCGCCTTCTTCCTGAAGATGTACCGCTCGCGAATACCGGAATCCGTGATGAGTTCTGTGAACAGGTCGATGAAGCCATCCATCTGCGCACCGCCGGTTACTGCGCTGCGCAACCCCTGGTCAGCTTTCCCGGTCTGCTTCTGCTTGTCTCTCTGGCCTGCCCGCGTCTTCCAGTAATGGGCCACAGCCCGACCGGAGCGTTCAGGCAGATCCCGCAATATGTGGTCCTGTTTCATGGGCATGTTGTGTCACATATCCCGTACTCTTTCAACTAGCTAACTGGGCTGCAGATCTGTGGCGAGAGAAATAGGAGTAACGGGGTTGTAGAGTGCGTCGCGCTCGACTGGCTGTCGGCCTGTCTCGCGGATCATGGCAAGAAGCTGATCATGGCGGAGTTCCTGATGGTGGGAGTTGTCGCCCAAGGCGTGCGTAATTTCGTAATGCGTAACCGTCCCATCGAGATCGTCCGCCCCGTACCAGAGCGCGAGTTGCGCCACCGCAGGAGTGGTCATGACCCAGAACGCCTTAACGTGAGGAATATTATCAAGGAACAGACGGGCGATCGCAATCTCGCGCAGGTTGGCATACCCGGTCGTGATCGGCAGGTGGCTGAGCTCAGTGCCGGTTGGATCGAACGCCAGCGGGACAAAGCACATAAAACCGTCTGTTTCGTCCTGCAGTTCGCGAATATGGAGTAAGTGAGCAACCTTTTCCTCGACCGTCTCGATGTGGCCGTAGAGCATCGTGACGTTCGAGCGGATGCCGGCTCGATGCACGGCCCTGGCTACGTCGAACCATTCCTCATTGTCCAGCTTGGCTCTGAACAGTTCTTCGTGGACGCGGTCACTGAATACTTCTGCTCCGCCGCCCGGACAACAATCGAGCCCAGCCGCCTTCAAGTCGGCCAGCACTTCTCCCATCGGCTTATTGGCTACTCGCTGGATCTGCGCCAACTCGATCATCGTAAAGGCTTTGACCTGAACGCCAAGTCTAGCATCCTTTACTGCCCCAATGATGTCTAGATAGTATTGATATGATAGCTTCGGATTGATCCCGGCCACGATGTGGATCTCACGGATGGGAACCTGGTCGTGCTTACGGATCTGATCCTGGATGTCCTGGATGCTCAGCACATACCCTCGCGGGTCGCTGGGCGGGGCGTAAAACGAGCAAAACTTACACCCCTTATTACAGATGTTCGTATAATTGATGTGCAGGTTGCGGACGAAATAGGTCAGATTCCCGTTTATGCGCTCCCGGACCAGATTGGCGAGAAATCCTACCGAGGTCAGGTCGTGCGTCCGATAGAGCGCCAAACCGTCACAGAAGTCCAGGCGCACACCATCCAGTATCTTCTGATGTACCTTGTCCAGGCCGGAGACCGTTAATCTGGACTCCATCAGGCGACTCATCGGCTTCGTTTCCCTCGAGACCCTACGTCGTGGCTTCCTCGTTGGTCACTCAGTCGATCGATCTCTTGGAGGATGGCAATTGCCCTCAGTTCATAGCTATGGCGCGCCTGCTCATAGTCTTCCAGGCTGAGATTCCCGGCCTGGTGATCGAACTCAAGCTCCTTGATCGCGGCATATACCGTATCCTTCTCCGCCAGGAGCTCCTGCAACTCGCTCTGTTCTAATCCTAGTGGAGTTCCCTCAGATGATCTGAAGAATGGAATGAGCACCGGCAAGAGGGCAAGAAACACAAGCAGGATGATAATCAGGATTTCCACGTCGTCAGCGTTCCCACTCCTTCAATTCCGCGTCGAGTCGGCTGGTATACCGTGGATCAGGGGGGCGTAACTGTTC
Organism: Candidatus Methylomirabilota bacterium; assembly: GCA_028870115.1. Taxonomy (NCBI): domain Bacteria; phylum Methylomirabilota (SeqCode); species Candidatus Methylomirabilota bacterium. Next base: position 37,320 of record JAGWQH010000082.1, on the reverse strand, counting down.
CGCATTCGATTTGCGACCTCTCCTGATCGAGTGCCGGACCGTGAGGACGATGATCCCACCTCCGCCCAGGAGAGCGACGAATGGCAGCAGCCAGGCGAGCCAGTTAAATCCTCGACGCGTCGGTGAGAGCAGTATCCACTCGCCGTAGCGGCTGACGAAGTAGTTTCGGATCTGGTCCGGGCTCTCGCCGTTCTTCAGCTTCTCGTGGATCACCTCGCGCATCTGGGTCGCCATCTCTGAGGGCGAGTCGGCTACCGAAAGGTTCTGGCACACCGGACAACGCAACTCAGCAGCCAACCGAAGGGTCTGCTCCTCCAAGCTGCCCGCAAGTGTGGCAGAAGGCCGTGCCCAGAGTATAATCGCCAACAACAGGTATACAGCCAAGCGCTGCTTTTTATCCTTCATATTCTGCATTTCTTATTACCCTATACCCTAGTCCCTATACCCTATACCTCAGAGCATCTCCTCGATCTTCTTCTTCAGTACGCTCTCGTCCAGGGCGCCGACATGCTTGTAATGAATCGTGCCGTCTCGACCGATAAAGAAGGTCTCCGGCACACCATAGACGCCATAATCAATGGAGACCTTTCCCTGCGGATCAGGACCGTTTGGAAAGCTGAGCTTGAACCGCTCAACGAACGCCTTCCCATCAGTGTCCCGATCCTGAATATCTACCCCGATAAACACTACTCCTCGATCCCGGTAGGTTTGCCAGGCCGCCTCCAAGTGTGGCGCCTCCTCGTAGCATGCCGGGAAGCACCAGGACGCCCAGAAGTTCAGGACTACGGGCTTCCCGCGAAGCTGCTCCAGGCTGTGGCTGGTCCCATCAAACATGGAAAAGGCAAACGGAGGAGCCTGGCGCCCCACAAGCGGCGATGGTACCTCCCTCGGGTTGGTTTTGAAGCCGTAGGCCAGAAGCAGGAGGAGCGGGATAATGCTGAGGAGCAGGATTAGCTTCTTCCAGGTTGCCATGCCATATACTCTTCCACTGAATCAGCCGCAACAGCCCGTCGTCGATCCGGCCAGATCGCGATCAACGAGCCCACAACCATCACCCAGCCACCAACCCAGATCCACATCACCAGCGGGCGAACCAGCGCCTTTACGGTGGCGGACGTTCCATCCTGCGCAAACGACGAGAGGACCAGATAGAGATCCTCCCGCGCGGTCGAGCGGACATCGACAGTGCCGATCGGCTGCTGCTCGGTAGGATAGAACCGCTTAGCGGGTCGCATCTCGGCTACCTTATGGTTTGAGTTGAAGATCGTAAAGTTGCCCTGCACCACAAAGCGATGCGGCTCTTGCCAGGCGCTGAGTTCATCAAATCGAACCTGGTACCGACCAAGCTGGAGCGACTCACCTTGCTTCAAGGTGACCTCCTGCTCCAGCTTAAAGACCGACGAGGCGGTGATGCCGATCACAACCAACGCCACCCCCAGATGAACAATGAGGCCGCCATAGCGCCGTCGGCTCCTGGTGGTGAGTTTCGAGAGCGCGGTCAGGTACCCTTCTCCAGTATTCCGACGCCGCGTCATGGCGCCACGAGCAAACTCCTGAAACACGGTAATGGCGGTAAACAAGCTGAGGCCGAAGGCCAGGAGCGGGTACAACCCCCGCACCCCGAGGAACCCGCAGATGCCTGTGCCCAAGATGGCGAGGAGCAAGGGACCAGCGAAGGTCTTTCGCAGACTCTCGAGCGAGGCGTGCCGCCAGGCGATCAGCGGCCCAATGGCCATCAGGAAGATCAGACCCAAGCCGATGGGGACGTTTACGGTGTTGAAGAACGGCTCGCCCACGCTGACCTTGACCCCGCGAACCGCCTCAGACAGGAGGGGAAACAGCGTGCCAAGGAGAACCGCAAACGCAAATCCCAGGAGTAGTAGATTGTTCACCAGAAACGCGCTCTCGCGGGAGACTAATGAGTCGAGATCACCCTCCGCCTGTAACTTGTCGCTTCGATATACCAGGAGGCTGAAGGAGGTAAACAGGATCAGGCCAATGAAGCCAAGGAATAACGGCCCGACTGCAGAATCGGAGAAGGCATGAACAGACGACAGGATGCCGCTTCGCGTGAGAAAAGTGCCGAAGACGGTCAGCGCAAAGGTGATGATGACCAGCGCCACGTTCCAGAACTTCAACATCTTTCGCCGCTCCTGGATCATGATCGTGTGGAGAAATGCGGTGCCGGTGAGCCAGGGCAGCAGCGACGCGTTCTCCACCGGGTCCCATGCCCAGTAGCCGCCCCATCCCAGTACCTCATAGGACCACCGTCCCCCGACGATGATGCCGACCGTCAGAAAGCCCCAGGACGCGATCGACCAGCGGCGTACGGACCTGATCCAGGTCTCCCCGAGCCGACCGGTCAGTAGAGCGGCCATGCCGAAGGCATACGGAATCGACCAGCCGACATAGCCGGCGTACAGGCCGGGCGGGTGAACGGCCATCAGCGGATGGTTTTGCAGGAGCGGATTCGGCCCGCGCCCGTCTGGCGGCACCGGGAGTATCGTGGTAAAGGGGCTGGCCGGAAAGGCTACCAGGAAGAGGAAAAACGCCGAGATACACAGCAGGATCGTCGTCGCGTACGGAATCAACTCGCGCTGCCGCTTCCGCTCGATTAACACCGTGAGCAAGGTCATCAGGGCCAGCAACCAGACCCAGAGCAGGATTGAGCCTTCGAGCGCCCCCCACAGCGCGATGATCGTATAGAATAGCGGCGTCTCAAGACTGGCATTCCGGGCGACGTACTCAAGGCTGAAGTCGTGGCCGACCAGTCCGGCCTCCATCAGCAGGACTGCGAAACTGCTCAGACCGAACAGCGAAACGACCGCCCCTTGCCCGCTTTCGATCAGAGCCGGCCGACCTCGTCGCGCTCCAAGGATGGAGACAACCGCACCATAAACTGCGATGGCGAGAGCCAACCAAATACTGAATCGGCCAAGCGTCGCGATCATTATTGTGTGCTTCGTGGTGTGACTGATGTTCGGTGGATATGCTCCGCTTGGGCTTGCCCTTTCCCAGGCGGATGATACTCTTCGGAGTGCTTGGCCATAATCATGCTCGACTGAAATGGACCACCCTTCACACACTTCCCCTCGACTACCGCGCCAGCGCCTTCCTTGAAGAGGTCAGGCGGAGAGCCCGTATGCTCGACCGCTACCTCCTCCTTCCCGTCTGTCAGACGGAATGTCAGCTTCAGCGTCTGCGGCTCCCAGTGGAGCGACCCCGGTACCACCATCCCACCGAGGCGCAACGATCGATCGGATACCGCGTCGCCCTTCGCCTTCAACTCAGAGGGCGTGATATAATAAACGGCAGCCTCGCGGATCCCGCTGTTGATCAGGTACGCGAGGGCCGCCACTATGATACTTCCGCCCAATAGCAGTTTGGTCTTCTTCGTCATCCTGTCGTATCCTTCCGTTGCCGTCTGAGGGCATCACGCTGAGCGCTCAGCGCCCTCTTCCGCCAGTTAAGCGATAAGAGATAGACGAGGATACTCATAGCAGTAAGTAGATACCCGGCCAGAACATAGGACCATGGATTCACCCCAGTAATTCCATTTGCAGCCTGAACAGCTCTTCTCTTGCTCCCTCGATCTGAAGTCGCTTGATCAGGAGATAGACGTACAGCAGGCCGAAGGCCACAACGTTCGAATACAGCGCCACCTGCATGTCCATGGCTACCATCGATGGGCCAGGCCTCAGGATCGACGCGGGCTGGTGCAAGGTGCGCCACCACACGACCGACATGTGGATGATCGGAACATCGAGAAAGCCGATAATCCCCAGCACCGCACAGAAGGTGGCCCCTCGTAACGGATCGTCCACCAGCGCCCGAAGCATCAGATAGCCGAGGAACATCAATAGCAGGATGGCGGTTGTGGTTAGCCGCGCATCCCACGTCCACCACGCCCCCCAGGTCGGTCTCCCCCATATAGAGCCGACCGCGATCGACAGGGCCGTGAAGAGCACCCCGATCTCAGCGGACGAGCGGGCGATCGCATCATGCTGGCGGTGACGGCGCCACAGATACAGGACACTCGCGACGAACACGACAAAAAAGGCCAGATAGCTGACAAGGATCAAAGGCACATGCAGGTACATCAGCCGCTGCACCTCTCCCTGCGCCGCATCGGCCGGCGCATAGATAAAACCTGCATACAGGCCGACCAGCAATCCAAGGGCCGCACCAAGACCCAGTATCCGTTCGACCTGTCGTCGGATCATTGCCTTATTCCTCAACCAGCAGTTCAAATGTCAGCAAGGATCCCACAAGAAACAACACATCAAACGCCGCCATCAGCTTGAGCCAGGGCATGGCGAGTTCGAATGCCTCACGTCGCAGTATGACCTCTGTTCCCCTGACAGCCGACAATATCAACGGGATCGTCATGGGAAACAGGAGAAACGGCAGCATAGCCTCCCGCGCCCTCAGACCCACCGTCATGGTAGATAACAACGTTCCGGCCGTCGCGAATCCGAGCGTCGCCGGCACGGTGATAAGCAGGAGTTTGGGGAGTTGCGACCAGATGTCCATGTTGTACAGGACCGCAAAGATGGGAAAGCTGATCAGCTCTACCAGGAGGATCACGCTGAAGCTGCCACACAGTTTCCCCAGAAAAATCGCCTCCCGCTCGGCCGGATACAGGAGCAGACCGTCCAGACAGTCATTCGCCAGTTCGCCCTGAACCGATCGAGCCAGGCCAAGCACAGCGGTGAAGGCAAAGGCCAACCACAATAGGCCGGATGCGGCTCCCCGGATCAGTGTCTGATCCCCGCCGAGCGCAAAGTTGAAGAGGAACAAGACCAGGAACGCGAAAAAACACATGGCGGTGATGCTTTCCCGATCGCGCCACTCCACCACCAGATCCTTCCATGCGATCGCCAGCACCATTCGGGCAAAGGTCATTCGACCCCCCACGACTCCCCATGAATCGTAAAAAGAGAGCGCAACGATTCCTGGCTCACCTCGTTCCGTGGGGCGTCAAAGACTACTCGCCCCTGCTCTAAGACGGCCATGCGATCCGCTACGGCACATCCCATCGTCAGGTTATGAGTAGCCAACAACGTCGTCACACCCGTAGTCTTTGAGACCATAAGGAATTCTTCCAATAGCTTCATCGCCTGGATGTCAAGATTAGTGAACGGCTCGTCGAGCAACATGACCTGAGGCTCACGGAGCATCAGTTTTGCCAGGGCAAGACGCCGCTTCATCCCGCTGGAGAATGTCCTGACCCGACCCTCTGCCGCGGCCTCCAGTCCGACCTTCGCCAGAACCCCCGCGACTCGCTCGGCGGGACGATCCAGCCCCAGCATGGTTGCCGCAAATAGAAGGTTTTCACGCCCGGTCAGAGTCTCGTACAGTTGATGACCATGGGCAAGCACACCGACAATACGCCTGACGCCATCGTTGTTCCTGCCTACTTCGAGTCCGTCGATCCGCACTGATCCGGCAGTCGGGCGCACTAATCCGGCCACAATTCTCAGCAGGGTACTCTTTCCTGCTCCGTTTGGGCCAAACAGCGCCAGGATCTCTCCAGGGCCAACGCACAGGTCAACGCCTCGCAGCGCCGGATATACGCCATACCACTTGACCAGACCCTTGATCTCGACGGCCGGCACACCCTCGTGGTGCCCCCCTGCTCCGTCAACCTTCGCCATACGAGACCCCGAATACGGGAGATCCAGCGCCATCGCAGGCTCTATGGTGCAAGACGGCGCAACCCGACCGCGGATTCACGGAGATGGCAAACATAAGATCAAATAGAGATTCACACCCGATCCTCAAACTCGATTTAGTCTAGCAGAGATTGCATGGAGGAACAACCGAAAAGGGGTCGAACAGGCGTCCAGCTAAGGCCGCCGGGGTCTCAGCTTTTCCAAACCCACCAAGGTCTCACCGGACTGCAACAAGCCGATAAACCGGTCTATTAACCTGGGGTCGCATGAACCCTCCTCCGATGCCTGTCGCATGATCGAAACGACCTGGTGGATATCAAGTTGGGGCTTATAGGGCCGAGCCGTTATCAGCGCGTCGTAGATATCAACGGTCTGAATGATCCTCGCAGTAAGCGGAATCTCCTGCCCCCTCAAGCCGTCAGGATACCCACAGCCGTCCCACCGTTCATGGTGGTAACGAATGATCGGAAGGACGAATTTCAGCGATTTGAGCGGCTTACAGATCCGCTCTCCGATCACCGGGTGTTCTTGTATGATCCGCGATTCTTCCTCGGTCAATCCCGCCTTTTTATTCAGAATCGATTCCGGAACAGCAATCTTACCCACGTCGTGCAGATAGCCCCCGCGGTGAAGCGCCTTCAACTGCTCCTGGGAAAGGCCTAGATTCCGGCCGAGGGCTACCGAGTACAGAGACAATCGCTCGCAGTGTCCCTCTGTATAGGCATCCTTGGCCTCGACACTCAGGGCCAACGTGCACAAAACGTCCTCCGCATCTTCTAACTCATCAGTAATCTGTTTGAGCTTCAGCAGGGATCGTACCCTCGCGCTCAACTCCGCCGGGTGAAAAGGCTTGCTCAAAAAGTCGTCGGCCCCAACCTCAATTCCACGAATTCTGTCTTGCAGATCGCTCAGAGAGGTTACCATCACGATGGGAATCAGTCGGGTGCGTTCGTCCTCCTTGAGCCGAGTGCATACCTCGAACCCGCTCATACCCGGCATGATGACATCAAGCAGGATCAGATCGGGCGGCCGCTCTGCTACCAGTTCGAGGGCGCGCTCCCCATCCAATGCCGAGATAATCTCATAACCCTCAAGGGCCAGGACGGTCTCGACCAACATAGTGTTGACCTCCTGGTCATCGACAATCAAGATCGTCCCGCGAGGGGGAGGCGCAGAGTCCATCACCGCGCGCCCCCGACGAGAGCCGCCTCATCCTTGTCGCTCATGCCGGCGCGGCGCCTCGCACTGAGAAGCTCAGGCAGCGACGTCGGCAGAAGCGATACGCCGAACTCAGTCTTGAAACGTTCGGTAAGAACTGCCGTTACCTCACGCATCGAGATCGGACAGGATAACTCCCGCGCCATACTAGTTACCTTGGCGCCCTGGATACCGCAGGGGACGATCAGCTTAAACGGCGCCAGGTCCACATCAACGTTCAGCGCGAAGCCATGGCGGGTGATCCAACGGCCGACATGAATGCCTATCGAGGCGATTTTGCGATCGTCGACCCAGACGCCCGTTCGACCGAGTGAGCGACCAGCCGTGATCCCGAAGCTCGATATAGTTACGATGAGAACCTCTTCGAGCTGCCGAAGGTATCGATGCACATCACGACCGTGATCGGCCAGATTGAGAATCGGGTATCCCACTAACTGGCCAGGGCCATGATAGGTCATATCGCCACCACGCTCTACGTCAAAAAACCTTACTCCCAGCGTAGCAAGGGAAGATTCCGGTACACGGAGGTGAGCCTTCCGTCCAGCTCGTCCAAGGGTGATAACCGGCGGATGCTCGACGAGGAGCAGGACATCTCCCAAGCGGTCCTCAGCTCGAAAGGTTGCCAACCGTCGTTGCAGGGTGAGCGCTTCGGCGTAGGATACAAGTCCGAGGTTGATTAGGCTGCAAGCCTTCACTGTCACACTTCCAAACGTACGAACGAAGGCGTCATTGCGAGGAGCGCAGCGACGAAGCAATCTCGACGTTTTTTAGTAGGAGAACGGTGAGATTGCCGCGCTTCCGTTGGTCGCTCGCAATGACGACGTAACAACTACCCTCCACCCGACACCCCGCTTTACACGTGGAGGGCCCGGCCAAGCGCGGCCAGGGCAGCCTCACCCATCGCCTCGGAAAGCGTCGGATGGGCATGGATCGACCGGGCAATCTCCTCCGGCGTGGCCTCCAACGCAATCGCGAGCCCGGCCTCGGCAATCAGCTCGGTGGCATGGGCGCCGATGATATGCACCCCCAGGATCTCTCCATGCGTCGCGTCAGCGATTACTTTGACCATCCCTTCGGTCTCGCCGAGGGTAATCGCCATCCCGCTGGCGCTGAAGGGAAACCGACCGACACGTATCGTGTACCCCTTGGCCTTCGCCTTTGCCTCTGTTAAACCGATGCTGGCGACTTGAGGGTGACAGTAGGTGCAACTCGGGATTCTCCTGGGATCCACTGGCTCCACGTCATCCAGCTTGGCCATCTTTTCGATCGCAACGATCCCATCGTGAGAGGCCTTGTGGGCCAAGAGCGGCGCACCAGCAAGATCGCCGATAGCATAGATGCCTGGGACGCTGGACTCCATCCACTCGTTAACCGTGACAAACCCATTCCTTGTCGCAACGCCCAGCTCTTTCAAACCGCCCACCTCGGAGTTCGGCATCCTGCCAACCGCCACCAGGACCGTCTCGCCAAGCAGCTCTTGGCTCTCGCCGCTGCTCGATATCCTGACCTTGGCCTTCCCTGCCTCAACAACTACCCGCTCAACGCTTGTGTTGGTGAGGATCTTGATCCCCTTTTTGGTCAAAGCGCGGTGGAGTAGCGCGGCAATTTCCTCATCCTCATAAGGGAGGATCGCCGGCAGCAGCTCAACGAGTGTCACAGCCGTTCCATAGGCCTGATAGATGTCGGCGAACTCCACGCCGATCGCTCCCGCGCCGATGATGATCATGGAGGCAGGGGCCCGGTTGAGCAGCATAGCCTCGGTGCTGGTGAGTACAACCTTGCCGTCAATCGTCACGTCCGGCAGCAGCCTGGGCCTCGATCCGGTTGCCAAGAGGATCTTTTCGGCGCGGATCGCCCCACTCGTCTTTCCTCCGTCCCTGTCTGTAATCTCGAGTTCCTTGACCGCGGTGAAGCGGGCTTCCCCGGAGAAGACGGTGACTTTATTCTTACGCATCAGGAACTCAATCCCCTTGGACAGGCGCTCGGCTTTCTCGCGACTACGCTTGACAGCGATGCCGAAGTCCGCCCGGAGGTTGTCGGCGTAAATCCCAAACTCTCCCGCCCGGCGCATGAGGGACAGTACCTGCGAACTCTGAAGCAATGCCTTCGTCGGGATGCACCCCCAGTTGAGGCAGGTTCCACCCAGGCGATCCCGCTCGACCAGGGCCACCCGCATCCCGAGTTGCGCGGCGCGGACCGATGCGACATAGCCGCCGGGACCCGCCCCAACCACCGCCAGATCAAACGTTCGCTCGTCCGACCTCATCCATTCTCCGATTACAGAACGAGGTGAAACGGATGCTCAAGCAGCCACTTCACCTCTTGAAGGAATGTTGCTCCCGCCACGCCATCTACCGCCCGATGATCGCACGACAACGTCATTCGCATCCGCTGGCCGATCTGTACGGCTCCATTCATAACGACCGGCTTACTCTGAATCCTGCCGATAGCCAGGATGGCGGCCTCTGGAGGGTTGATGATCGCGGTGAACTCATCGATCTCATACATGCCCAGGTTCGAAACAGTGAAGGTCGCTCCGGTATACTCTTCAGGCCTCAGTTTCTGAGCCCTGGCTCGCTCGACCAGACTCTTCGACTCTCTGGCGATTTGCACCAGGCTTTTCTCACCGCAGTTGCGCAACACCGGGTTGATTAATCCCTCTTCAAGAGCAACCGCAATACCGAGATTGACTTGGGAGTAGACGCGAATCCGATCGCCCGTGAATGATGCATTCACCGCCGCATGTCGTCCCAGCGCAATCACCACGGCCCTGATAATGATGTCGGTGAAGGTCGCCTTGAGGTCCGGCGCCTGGATCTGCATCGCGTCACGCAACTCCGTCGCCTTGTCCATTGCCACCTCGACCGTCAGGTAGAAGTGGGGCACAGTCGCCGTACTCTGGGCCACGCGCTTGGCAATCGCTCGACGCATCGGGGACAGCTCCCGATCCTCAAACTCTGGCGATGGCGTAGATACGGTAATCGCAACGGCTCGCTCAGCAATCGGCGGCGCCGGCGAGATCGATGGCACCCGCTGACCGACCGCGGCGGTTGCTGACATCATGGCATCCACATCGCGGCGGATGATCCGTCCGCCGGGGCCGGATCCCTTAACTATCGACAGTTCGATCCCCTGCGCTCGCGCAAGCCTCTTCGCCAGAGGTGAGGCTTTGATGCGTCCTGGAGTGACCGCCTGAAGCGTGGGAGGGACTGGCGCAGGAGCCTCCGGCTCACCCGGCCTCGCAGCTTGACCTGCTACGCCTGTGATAGGAGATAGCATCGTCGAAACATCCTCATCCTCCTCCGCGATCACCCCTATCGGCTGGCCGACCGGCGCTGATTGACCCGCCCCGACAAGAATCTTCCGAAGCGTACCCGATCCAAAGGCTTCCATCTCAATATCGGCCTTGTCGGTCTGGATCTCAGCGATGATTTCACCGCCCTCGACGCGATCCCCCTCTTTCTTCAGCCATCGAAGGATCTTCCCCTCCTCCATGGTATCGCTCAACCGGGGCATGACCACAGAAATGGCCATCGTGCGCATGTCTCCTCTTTTTATTCTTGTGTGTACCGCGTGTTCTATCTAGCCTGTCTGGTCTATTTCGTCTATTTGGCCTAGACTAACCAGACCAACCGGCCTAAACGGCGAGGACCTTCTTCACCGCCGCTATCAGCCGTTCCTTGCTCGGGATCTTGGCGCGTTCCAGATTCTTCGCATATGGCGTCGGAGCGTTCGCGCCGGTGACCCGCTCTACCGGCGCGTCCAGGTAATCAAAGGCCTGTTCAGAAATGATGGCTCCGATCCCGGACCCGATCCCGGCAAACCCGGCGCCGGACTCCATAACAATAGCCCGATTGGTCTTTTTGACCGATTCCATGATAAGCGCAGTATCCAGTGGGCGGAGCGTACGCGGATCCACTACCTCCGCGGAGATTCCTTCCTTCTCCAGCTCCTCTGCCGTCTGTAAGGCCAGCAGGAGCATTGTGGAGTAGGCCACAATAGTAACATCGCGCCCTTCTCGCTTGATTTCGCCGACCCCGAGTGGGATGGTGTAGTCGCCATCCGGCACCTCGCCCTTCGTTCCGTACAGCAGCTCTGACTCAATGAAGATGACCGGATCATCGTCCCGAATCGCACTCTTGAGGAGTCCCTTCGCATCCTTGGGAGTCCCCGGACGAACAATCTTGAGACCGGGAACATGGTAGAAATACGACTCCATGCTCTGGGAGTGCTGAGCGGCCAATTGATGCGCCGGGCCGCCGGGACCTCGAATGACCATCGGGACATTATACTGGCCGCCGGACATATACAGGATCTTCGCCGCTTGATTGACGATCTGATCGATCGCCACCAGCGCGAAATTAAAGGTCATCATCTCCACAATCGGTCGCAAGCCGACCATGGCTGCGCCGATGCCGACGCCGGTAAATCCGGCCTCGCTGATCGGGGTATCGATGACCCGCTTGGAGCCGAACTCCTCAAGCAGACCTTGGCTGACCTTATAGGCCCCCTGGTAGAGGCCGACCTCCTCCCCCATAAGGAACACACGAGGGTCCCGGCGCATCTCTTCGCGGAGCGCCTGATTCAGGGCCTCTCGATAGGTAATGATCGCCATACTCTCGTTCCCTCCCTCAGCGCTCTGAGACGTAGACGTCGGTACACAGCCACTCCACGGGCGGCTCCGGGGAGGCATCGGCGTACCGGACCGCCGCCTCTACCGTGATTCGGACCTCCTTTTCCAGCGCCTTCCAATCCGACTCCTTGATCACCGCCTCAGCCATGAGGTGATCCCGGAAAAGCAGGATGGGGTCGCGTTGCTTTTCCCGTTCGACCTCATCTTTCGTTCGGTAGGTCCCCGGATCCGCCATCGAGTGCCCCCGGAATCGATACGTCTTAGCCTCAATCAGAGATGGGAGACGTTCTCGTCGCGCCCGTTCAACAGCCAATCCTACACACTCCCGAACGGCCAGGACGTCCATCCCGTCTACCGCCTCGCCAGGCATTCCATATGCCTCAGCCCGCCGATACAGCTCCCTGACCGGGGTAGCGCGTTCTACAGCCGTACCCATGCCGTAGCGATTGTTCTCGCAGATATAGACGATCGGTAGGTGCCACAGGGCCGCAAGATTGAGCGCCTCGTGAAATACCCCCTGGTTGACGGCAGCGTCTCCAAAGAAGCAGAGTGTGACCTGATCCTTTCCCTCGTACTGGCTCGCAAAGGCGGCGCCGGTCCCGATCGGGATCTGCCCGGCCACGATCGCATGCCCGCCCAGGAAGTGATTGGCCTTGTCGAACAGGTGCATGGAGCCACCTTTACCTTTACAGAGGCCGTCTGCCCGCCCGAACAGCTCCGCCATAATCTTCCCCGGATCGCAACCCTTGGCCAAGGCATGGCCGTGTTCCCGATAGCTGGCAATGACGTAGTCATCCGGCCGCAACACTGAGATGGCGCCCGTCGCCACCGCCTCCTGACCGATATACAGATGGAGGAAGCCGCCGATCTTTCCCATAGCGTACATCTCCGCGCACTTCTCCTCAAATCGGCGCATCAGGAGCATCTGCCGAAGCAGATCCACCAGCTCCTTCCGCTCTAACTTCAGCATAGCTCAGTCCTCCCGCTCTCACGTTTCCGGCTGACGTTCTCAGCTTGGCCGCGGGCATGGTACGAACTCCGGACCAATGGCCCGGACTCGATGTACTTAAAGCCCATCCCTTCCCCAATCATCTTCAGTTCCCCGAACTCCTCCGGGGTATAGTATCTTCTGATCGGCAGGTGCGCCTGGCTTGGCCGGAGGTATTGGCCCAGCGTCAGGATATCGCAATCTACCGCCCTGAGGTCCGCCATCGTCCGGAGCAGTTCTTGCCATGTCTCACCGAATCCCACAATTACCCCTGACTTGGTTACCAACTCCGGCGCTATTCGCCTCGCCTTGGCCAGAAGTTCGAGCGATCGCTCATAGCTCGATCCAGGGCGGACCTCTTGATACAATCTGGGAACAGTTTCTACATTGTGGCTGAGTATAGCCGGCGCGGCTTCAACAACGGTTCTCAGGGCTGCCTCACTGCCACGAAAATCCGGAACGAGCACCTCAACACTACAACCCGGTGAACGCTCTCGAATTCGATGAATCACCGCCGCAAAGATCCTCGCGCCACCGTCAGCCAGGTCATCGCGATTCACCGAGGTGACGACTGCGTGGACCAACCCAAGCTCACAAATCGCCTTGGCCACACGTTCCGGCTCGGCCAGATCGAGTTCGGTCGGCCGGCCGTGCGTGGCAGCGCAGAAACCGCAGTTGCGAGTGCAGATCTCACCCAGGATGAGGAAGGTTGCGGTGAGCTGCTGCCAGCACTCGCCGATATTGGGACAAAGGGCCTCTTCACAGATGGTATGAAGCTGCCCCTCTCGGACGAGTCGCTTCAACCGAAGGTAATTGGGCGAACCTGGAGCTTTAACCTTCAGCCACGGTGGCTTAGGTGAGCCAAGGGTCTCGGGATGCGACAACAGCGGCGTTGCCTCAGCCGATCTGAGCACACATGCCTCGTTCGAGCCCGTAAAGATAATTGGTCAGGTCGCCGTTTAGGAAGGCTGAATACGGACACACTACATGTCCTTCTACCATGTCTTAATCCCTCTGTCAACATTCGAAGGGCGCACATTCACCTGACCTGGACAATCACCCGCCGCTCGCGCGGGCCGTCAAACTCCATGAGCATAATACTCTGCCAGGTTCCCAACACCAGCTTCCCGTTCTTCACCGGCACCGTTTCACTCGGGCCGAGGATGGCCGCCTTGATGTGGGCCGCCGCGTTATTGTCGATCCGATCGTGGCGCCAGATTCCCTCCGGGATCAACTTCCCCAGCGCTTCCTGAAGATCTTCGCCGATGTTCGGATCGGCATTCTCGTTAATTGTGACAGCCGCGGTCGCGTGCGGCACAAAGACACAGCACAGCCCCTCGTCTGCGCTATCCTGCGCCACGATCTCCCGAATCCTCGCCGTAATGTCGATCACCTGAGATTTCTGCGTCGTCTTGACAAAGAACTCGCGTATCTGCAGCGTCATCCCACGCCTACGCTCGAACAGGAGGGATGCGGGAGGCAGCCCTTGCCGCGAGCAATTGTTCGAACCTTGCATCCGGCAAGGCCGGCCTCCCAAGCCCGATCGAGCGAAGGCCTCCGGTGCCGTGGTAGTCAGAGCCACCGACCGCCAATAGACCGTATTCCACGCACATTCGTTCGTAGCGGAATAACGATTCGCTATTATGCTCCGGGTGAAACACCTCCAGTCCATTCAGTCCATGCTGTACGAGGAATGGAATGATCTCGTCACGGCCATATTCTCCAGGATGCGCGAGGGATGCCACACCTCCGGCTTCCTTGATGGCGCGAATCGCCATAGGCGCAGGAATCCTGGAACGTTCTACGTAACCTGGCTTGCCGGACGTCAGATACCGATCGAAGGCATCCTTCAGCGACGCCACATATCCACGCCTGATCATCGCCTGTGCCACATGAGGGCGCCCAACTGAGGGACCTGCCGCCAGGCTCAAGACCTCATTGATGTCCAGTGGGAGACCGAGAGCCCAGAGCTTCTCGATCATCCGATGAACCCTCTCGATTCGGTCGTTACGGGAGGAGGCAAGAAATTCAGTGAGTCGGTAATCATCCGGATCAATGAAATGCCCAAGGATGTGAACCTCCAGATCCTCGACATGGGCTGTAATCTCGACACCCGCAACAACCTGCAGCCCCCCTACCCGCTCGGCTTCCGCCATCGCCGCCGGGATACCCTCCAGTGTGTCATGATCGGTGATGGCTAGAACGGAGATATTGCAGTTCTTGGCGAAGCGTACCAATTGTTGCGGAGAGAGGACGCCGTCAGAAGTAGTCGTATGGGTGTGCAGATCGATAAGGCGCATGGGGCGACTAGAGAGTGGCTGGCGTCTAGTCACCAGTCACGAGGCACTGGTCACCGGTCATTAGCGCCACCCGCTGTGAAAGCAGACGCTCCGGATGGCTATAGACATTAAATCCTTCGCCCCGGCAGTAGCCGATCACGGTGATGCCGAAGCGCTTGGCCGCGACGATGGCGAGGCTCGTGGGTGAGGTTCGAGAGATCACAAATGGGGTCCGCATGTGGGCGCCCTTACGGAGCATCTCGGATGAGATGCGACCGGTGGAAAGGAGGATATTCCCGGCGGTCGTCATCCCATGCAGCAGCGCTTCGCCGTGGATCTTATCCAGAGCATTATGCCGGCCGACGTCCTCAGCGACGAGCAGCAGGCGCTTACCATCACTCAGGGCCGCGGCGTGAATGCCACGCGACTCCCGATAGAGATACGCCTCGGCATACAACTGTTTCATGAGATCAAACGGTTGCTCCGGGCGCAGGGTCGCCTCCTCTGGGAATGCTTTAAATCCCTCCATCGGCATGCCAAATGTAATGCCTCCGGTGCATCCGGAGGTGAGGATGCGGCGTCGCGGGGGGGTGAATGCCTTGGTCAGTCTCACGTCCGCCACCGCCTCTTCGGGAAAGACCTCCAGCGACTTGACCTCGTCGAGCGCCTGGATGATCCCCTCAAAACTCAAAAATCCCACGACCAGGCAATCGAGCTTTATCGGCGTACACAGCAACGTCGCCAGTTCATACCCGTTGACATAGATCGTGAGAGGCTGCTCCCCCACTACAGGAATCTCAACCGTCTCGAACGATCCGCCGCGATACCGAACGATTCGATGCATAGACATCTTATTAGTGCCAGAGGGCGCCGAGGACGTGCCCGATGCCGTAACCCGCAACCGCAACCAGGAGCCCGATCCCCATCATCTCAAGCCCGCTACTCCACCAGGCTTTCCGCGTCAGAAGCGTTTTACCCGCCCCGGTCGCGAACAGGGCTGACGCGGCCAGACCGACCGAGGCCGTAAACGCCCATCTGAGTTCGAGGAAGAAGTAAGGAAGGATCGGGAGGAAAGCCCCAACAAAGGAGGAGGCCCCTATCAGCAGGCCGATCTTGAGCGGGTTATCGAATCGCTCCTCAATCAGTCCCAACTCCTCCATCATCATCACCTTGAGCCACAGTTCCCTGTTCGCCGTCACGCGCGCAACGACGATCTCGACCTCATTGTCCGGAAAGCCCTTACTCCGATAGATCTGACGCATCTCGTCGCGTTCGTTCTCCGGCGCTGTCTCGATTTCCAACCGTTCCCGAGCAATCTCTCGCTGGTAGAACTCACGTTCCGATTTGGTCGAGAGATAGGCCCCGAATCCCATCGACAGGGTTTGGGCAAATGCCCCCGCCAAACCGGCGATCACAATCACGCGCCAACTGGCGCTTGCGGCATTGACCCCCGACAGAAAACCGATTGTCGTAATGAGGCCATCGTGCACCCCAAAGACGACTTCACGTATGGCCCGTCCCTTCGGAGAATGCCAACCTTGCTCAAATTCAGTAGTTCCAGGGCCAGCCGCGTTCATGCTCTCGCCGCTTACGCCAGTCTGCGTGCGACGCACAGGTAAGCTGGGTTCCGATGCCGACCTCTTATTCAGCCAGTATCTGGAGTTGGATCTGTCGCTCTCTCGGTCCGTCCAACTCGGCGAAGATAATAGACTCAAAGGTCCCAAGGCTCATCTCCCCATCGACCACCGGAACCGAGAGCTGCCGGCCAAGCAAGAGAGAGCGAAGGTGCGAGGCGGCGTTGCTCCGATCGCAATCAGAGTACGATGGATCGTTGTGGCGATAGCCGTCCCCCTGCCCGACCAGGCGATCCAGCAGGATCTGAAGGTCATGGAGCAAGGCCTCCTGCCACTCATTGATGAACAGCGCAGTCGTCGTATGAAGGGAGTTGAGGATGATCAACCCCTGTTTGACCTTATACCCCTGGAGCAGATCTCGCACACGCTTTGTCAGGTCCATAAACTGGAGTCGATCCTCCGTCGCTACCGTAAACGTTTCGTGCCTGATTACCATGCCCTCCCTCCGTTAATGTGCGAACGCTTCATGCAGATACCTACCGCCTCGGATGACGGCACCACCCTCCTCACACCTAGATACGCACTACTTTCAATCATGAACGCCGCACCTCCGCATCGACTGCCCCTCCCCCACTCGCTTCGATTTAACTACCAGTCAAGGTGGAGGTCTGGCCGTTGCTTCAGCGCTTCCGCTAGTGGCGTCATCAGACGCTCCTTTCCGAATACGAAACTATCCCTGTTGTAGGAGGCAAGCTCATACTGTTTGCCCAGCACAATCGCCTCCTCCGGGCAGGCCTCCTCACAGTAGCCGCAAAAGATGCAACGCAGCATGTGGATCTTATACACCTTGGCGTAACGCTCACCCTTGGAGTGGCGCTCCTGTTCGGTGTTCTCTGCTGCCTCTACATAGATCGCATCTGCCGGACAGGCGACCGCGCACAGTTCGCACCCCACGCACCGCTCCATCCCGTCGTCGCCTACCACGAGCATGTGCAGGCCGCGGTAGCGAGGCGCCAGAGGAAGCCGTTCTTCCGGATAGGAGACCGTCACCGGTTTCCGGAAGATATGCTTGAATGTGGTCGCCATCCCTTTGACGATCTCGGTAATCATCGTGGCCACCTATGACGCGCACGCGCGATGTTCCTATGCCGCCCTTCGCCACGGGAGGTGGAAGAGGCCCTGCTTGCTCGGCCGCTCCTTCGCAATCTTTTCCTGCAGCAGCATGATCCCGTGGATCAACTGCTCCGGCCTTGGCGGACAGCCGGGCACGTAGACATCAACCGGAACGATCTGATCTACGCCCTGAACGATGGTATAGGTGTTAAAGATTCCGCCGCAGGACGCGCAAGCTCCCATCGCGATCACCCACTTCGGCTCCGGCATCTGATCGTAGATTCTTCTCAGGACTGGAGCCATCTTGCGACTCACGCGGCCCGCCACAATCATCAGGTCAGACTGCCGTGGCGACCCCCGAAAGACCTCCGCCCCGAATCGGGCAAGATCGAAACGCGAAGCCCCCGTTGCCATCATCTCAATGGCGCAGCAGGCAAGTCCGAAGCTCGCCGGCCAGATCGATGACTTCCTCGCCCAATTGACCAGACTGTCCAGCGTTGTCAGGAGGAGACCCCGCTCGAACTCCTCCTCTTCTGCCTTGGAAGGCGGAGTATCTATATCCGTCAACTGAGACATAGCAGTTCGCTTTCGGTCAAAGTAATCATTGGAAGCTCGTTCTATCGAGAGCCGTTCGTCAAAGCCTTGGCTCCCCGGCAAAGATCTCGCGTCGTTGGCTTACGCCAACCATGATACACCTTCGACGCCTACATGGTGCTGACAAATCGCCCGCTACTTAATCCCTGCACGAGCTTGTAATAATGGTAGTGCAATATACAGTTTACGATGTATCCACTTACAAAACTTGGCATGATGTCGGCCTTCAATGCCCGCCACAGTCGTTTGCGATACTCGCGTCGTAACCCCTTCTCTTTAATATTCTTAATGAGCCGATACATTAACACCACTGCAATAATGGCATTCATCACCTCATACTTTACTCGCACCCATGGATGCCGTTTCAAGTACTTCTCGCCACCCAACTGCCCCTGTCCCAAATATCCTCTGAGATACAATGCCTCTAAACGGTCAAAGTACGCATCGGCCTCATACACCGATTGCATGGTATTGATATAGCCATCCAGCAGTTGGCGCCGACTTAGATTGC
Source organism: Candidatus Methylomirabilota bacterium (assembly GCA_028870115.1). Lineage (NCBI taxonomy): Bacteria > Methylomirabilota (SeqCode) > Candidatus Methylomirabilota bacterium. The sequence goes on along the minus strand of JAGWQH010000082.1, from coordinate 18,735 downwards.
GAGGAATCACGTTTGTTCCAAATTCCGAGGTATCAGACCGATCAAGACGGCCTTCCCTGTTTAATCGGTCGTACAGGGGTGTTTTAGGAGTGGCATAGAGCAACCCGAGCATCGCGTGAGGAATATAGGCCTCTGAGAGGAACTGCTGTTGCGCTTGGAAGATCGTCGCATCGTCGTGATCGAATCCAACAATCATGCCGCAGGTGACCTCAATGCCAGCACGCTGAATTTTATGTACGCGATCCAGGAGGCTACCCGCCGCCGGCCTGATATTATGATGCTTCTTCGTCTCTCGTAGCGACTCTTCATTCGGACTCTCAATTCCGACAAAGACCCCTTCGATGTTCGCCTCGGCCATCAAGCCGATAAGCTCGCCGTCTTCCGCCAGATCGATTGAGGCTTCCGTAAAGAAGTTAAATGGATACCCATGCGCCTGTTGATACTTGATGATGTCTCGTAGCACAACTTTAATGACGGCCTTATTCCCAATAAGATTGTCATCGACGATAAACACTTGTTTTACGTTTTGAATACGCAAACTATCGAGTTCCGCCAGGACTTGCGCACTCGTTTTTATCCGCGGAAGGCGCCCAAATGTGACGATGATGTCACAAAATTCGCAGACGAAGGGACAACCCCTGGAGATTTGAATGCCCGCATAAAGATAATCGTGCATCTTAAGCAGATCAAAGCGAGGCGTGGGGACACGAGTCATATCCGATTTTGTGCTTTGCTCGTAACGTCGTCTCCACTTACCCACTTGCCAATCGTGTAAGAATGCGGGCCATGTTTCTTCCGCTTCTCCCACAAAAATAACGTCCGCCAAATCTTCAAAGTAGTCTTCCTGGACCGTAATCCAAGCGCCTCCGACAACCGTAAAACAGCCCCGCTTCTTCAATTCGCGAAGAATGTGTGTCATGCGGAAACGCTGAACACTCATCCCGGTCACACCGATAATATCCATGTCCGCCAACGCGTCATAGTTAATGGACTCTATGTTTTCATCGATCAGCGTGACCACATGCTCCTGGGGCGTCAGCGCCGCCAGCAGCGGCAGCGCCGCGACCGGCGTAATCGCTCGTTTGTCGAGGAAGCCTAATGCATACTCGTGCCCCCAATATGACACCTCAAACCGTGGGCTGATGAGCGCAATGCGAGCACTACGTTCTCTTCTACCGTTTGTGCGCTGGCGTTCCTCTTGGGCCTCTTCAATGGCCATCTCGGCTTTCTTGTTCATAACGAGAACGGTTCGCTATCGTCTCGATAATCCTGACACGCGACGAACCGCGGGTCTCTTGCGCTACCCCCCACTAACAGGTCCGGAGACTCCATTGTGTGTCTTTGACGTCGATCCCCTCAAGCGCCATCTCATATAAGGGTGACAGCGCCCGCAGGCGGGTTACATTTTCTATCACTCGGGCGGCGACGTAGTCCACCTCTTCCTCAGTATTCGATCGGCCGAGACCAAAACGGATACTGGCATGCGCCAGCTCTGCGTTCAGGCCGATCGCCAGCAGAACGTACGAGGGCTCAACCGTGGCGCTGGTGCAGGCCGAACCGGAGGAGACGGCTATCCCTTTGAGTGCCATAAGCAGCGACTCTCCCTCAACAAACCTAAAGGAGATATTCAGGTTGCCGGGAAGGCGCTCGGTCGGGTGCCCGTTGAGGTGCAGGTAGTCAAGCCCGGACCAGAGGTCATTCCGCAACCGCTCGCGAAGCGAGAGGAGCCGCGCGGGCTCGGTCTGAAGCTCGCGCTCGGCGAGGGCACAGGCCGCGCCGAAACCGACGCACCCGGGGACATTGAGCGTCCCTGAGCGACGGCCCTTTTCGTGGCCGCCCCCATCCATCTGGGGGACCAGCTTGACGCGAGGCTTCGTCATCCGCACGTAGAGTGCACCCACGCCCTTCGGACCATAACATTTATGCGCCGACGCCGAGAGAAGATCGACCTGCCAGTCGTCTACTGAGAGTGGGAGTTTGCCCACGTACTGAGCGGCGTCGGTATGAAACAGCACGCCATGGCGCTTAGCAATCCGGCCGATCTCGGCAACAGGTTGCAGCGTTCCAATTTCGTTGTTCGCCGCCATGATTGAAATGAGAACCGTATCTTTCCTGATCGCCCGCTCGACGTCGCCCGGATCGACGCGTCCGGTTTTGTCCACGGGGAGATAGGTAACCTGACAACCCTCGTGCTCCAGACGCCTGCACGTATCAAGGACAGCGTGATGTTCGGTTCGCGAGGTGATGATGTGCCGTCCCTTCTCCCGATAGGCAGCCGCCACCCCTTTTATCGCCAGGTTATTCGCCTCGGTGGCGCCGCTCGTCCAGACGATCTCTGCCGCTTTACAGCCAAGCAGGTGCGCGACCTGGGCGCGGGCCTGTTCTACCGCCTCTTCGGCTACCCAACCAAAAGGGTGATTACGAGAGGCCGGATTGCCGAACCGCTCGCAGAAGTACGGACGCATCGCCTCGAACACCTCTGAGGCAACGGGCGTAGTCGCCTGGTGATCCATGTAGATCGGAAGGGTTACCGCCATGAGTGTCTCCGTAATTATTCGGCTCTCAGCCGGCCACTTTTACCAAAAACACCGGCGCTGGAAGCACATCCAGCACGCTCCACGGGTGCGCCTAAATCATAGCCTATCGTCTCACCTGGTTGCGCTGGCTGCTCAACATTTCTATTGTAAGAATACTATGATGCAACTGTCAATTTCAACGTTGATCTCGCCGCCGTCGTCCGTTTCCGGCTTCATGCTCCGAACTTCTTGAATCTCAAAGCGTTGGCCATTGCAAGGGGTATAAGATCGACAGCTCGCATCGTCGCCAAGGGTCCCTGAGCGCACTCTCGCTCCGTAAATCTGATGACCCCGGCAGAACGAGACCATCGTGACCGGAGCAGAAAGGGAACCGGATGCCAGCTATGTCCTTTCAGGACAGCCGGCGTCGAATGATCGCCGGTCACGATAAATACATCGGGTTGTAGCGCAAGAAAATCAGGTATTCGCCGATCCAGCTCCTCCAGCGCGCCTACCTTCGCGTCAAAGTCGCCGTCCTCGCCGGCCCGATCGGTCCCCTTAAAATGTACGTAAAAGAAATCGTATTGGTTGTAGTTGGCTGACAAGGTTTTGAGTTCGTCATCCAAGTCCATGCAAAAAGGTAACGCCTCCATCCCGATAAGTTTGGCGAGACCACGATACATTGGATAGCAGGTGATCGCCGCCGCCCGGAGCCGCAGCAGTTCCGGAAATGCGGGGAGTTTTGGCGGCAAGGCAAAGCCTCTGAGCAGGATCATATTGGCCGGTTTCTCGTCCTTCAGGATTCCACGAGCCTGATCCAGAAACTTATTGACGAGCGCAGCCGCCTGTTCCGCTCCAGGGCTGGTAACCTTTACAGCAAGGGGTCGCTCGCCTATGGTAAGGGGATCGGAATCGGAAAGGGCATCAGAGAGCCGCTCCCCCCGAAATACAACCACGAACCGATGCTCCTTGACGGGTCTGACAATGACATCCACCCCTTCGATCCGGATCTGATCGAGCTGACAGCACAGGCGTCGGCAGATCTCAGTCGTGATTCGACCGGCGCGCCGGTCGACAACTCTTCCCTCTTCATCAAGTGTGCAGAAGTTGCCCCGACTTGCCACATCGTTTGAACGAAGTTCCAGGTCGATGCCGCACGCTTCAAGGACCCCTCGTCCGATCTGGTACGTAAAAGGATCGTAGCCAAAGAGGGCGAGGTGCCCTGGTCCACTACCGGGAATAATCCCTGGGCCCACCATATCGATGAGACCGCAGAGGGAGCGAGCAGCGAGGGCGTCGAGATTGGGAAGCCGGGCCACCTCCATCTCACTTCGACCGTCCGTCTCTCTCGGCAGGCCTCCCAGCCCATCAGCCACCAACAGAACGATCTTAGAGGACGAGGGAATAGCCAGTTGCTTGATAAGCGTCAAATCCATGAAGATATCGCCTCCAGACAGTACTGCCAGAACATGGCACCGAGGACGACCGGATGGATGGTCAAAACAGAAGGACCTCCACAACTTCTCCCTTCTCGAGGAGGTCCACATTGGCAGGAATCTCGATATACCCCTCTGCGTCAGCCATCGAGGTGATGGCGCCTGACTCTTTGAAGACCGGGACGACCTCCCCACCATCGAGGCGGACAGGCAGGTACTGATGTCGTCCGATCGTCGAGGTGTACCGACGGGCCATCGGGGCTTTCAGCGATGCCAGCGCGCGCTGGCCGAGCCTTGCCATCTTCCGAAGCGCGGGCGCCAAGATCCCATACCCGTTGGTCAGGCATGACGTGGGATAGCCCGGCATCCCCAGCAACAGACGGCCTTCCACAATGCCGCACAGGGTGGGTTTCCCGGGCTTGACGGCGATGCCGTGAAACTTCATCTCCCCCATCCGCTGTACCGCCTCTACCATCATGTCCCGCTCACCAACAGAACTGCCGCCTGACAGGACGATGAGGTCGTACGAGAGGGCCTCTCGTATCGTTGAGATCGCCGATTCCAATGTATCTTTCATGATCGGGAAGATGTGCGGAAGGCCACCGTTCTCGCTGATAAGCGCAGAGAGGGTGTAGGAGTTGATGTCGTAGATCTTCCCGGGACTGAGCACCTCTCCGGCCGTGACGATTTCGTTGCCGGAAGGCACTACGGCCACCCGGGGCTTCTGATAAACCGCTACCTTTTGCAACCCGAGCGCAGCCAGCACACCGATCTTGCTTGGATCCAGGCGCATCTCGCGCTGCAGGACAAGATTTCCCGCTTTGATATCCTCGCCCATCGGTGAGGCGTGCTGTTGCGGATAGACGGGTTTGTAGACCCTCACCTTGGTCCCGTCCAGCTCCGTGTCTTCCACCATCACGACGGCATCGGCGCCCTCGGGCATCGGGGCGCCCGTCGCTACCTGGATGCAACTCGACGAGCGGACGCTGAGGCGGGCGGACTCTCCGGCGTGAATCACCTCAATAAGCTCTAGAATTCTCGGTGAAAAATTACCCGCGCCGAACGTATCCTCTGCCCTGACGGCATAACCGTCCATCGCCGCCCGGGCAAAGGGCGGGACATCCATCGATGCGCAGATCTCTTCGGCCAGCACTCGGCCCACCGCATCAAGCAGCGTCACCTGCTCAGCCCGCTCTATCGGCTGGGCCGCGTCCATGACGATCCGCATCCCCTCCTCCAGATCGAGGAGCGTCTTCATCGGTTTCATCGCCATAGAACCATCCTCGCCTTACAGGCTCTCCAGATAGCGTTCGGCATCCAGGGCGGCCATGCACCCCGATCCGGCGGCGCTGACGGCCTGCTTGTAGACATGGTCCTGCACATCGCCGGCAGCAAAGACACCAGAGACGCTGGTCATCGTCCCATGATGCGTGACAATGTACCCTCGCTCGTCCATCTCTAACTGTCCCGTGAACAGCTTCGTATTGGGGGAATGCCCGATCGCAACAAACACACCGTCGCAGACGAGTGTCTCCGGTGAGGACGAACCATCGACCCTGGTTTTGACTCCGGTCACCTTTCCCTGTGACGTATCAAGGATCTCCACAACCGTTCGGTTCCATAAGAGCTCAATCTTGGGATTTGCGAAGGTCCGTTCCTGCATGATCTTCGACGCCCGGAGCTTGTCCCGTCGATGAATAAGTGTCACCTTCGTCGCGAACTTCGTCAGGAAGAGCGCCTCCTCAACCGCCGAGTCGCCCCCACCCACAACCGCTACCTGCTGATCTCTGAAAAAGAACCCGTCGCACGTTGCGCAGGTCGAGACTCCATGTCCCAGCAGCTTGCGTTCAGATTCGAGCCCGAGCAGATTCGCCGACGCCCCCGTCGCGACGATCAGCGCTCTGGTCTGATGCGGTTCATTATCTACCATCAGGGTGAACGGGTTGCTGCTCAGATCGGCGGCTGTCGCATCTCCCTTCAAGAACCTTGCGCCAAATCGCTCCGCCTGTTGTCGCATCCTGGAAATCAGCTCAGGCCCCATAAGCCCATCCGGGAATCCTGGATAGTTCTCCACCAACGTCGTTAGGACTAACTGCCCGCCGGTCTCGTTCCCTTCGATGACAAGGGGATGCAGATTGGCTCGGGCGGTATACAAAGCCGCGGTCAGGCCCGCCGGGCCTGACCCAAGAATAATCACCTCTTCTACTGGTGTGCTCATCTCACGAAGAGGGGGCCGGAGCCGCAACCTCTGCCTTCTCTGGCTCTGGCTCGACGGCCGGTGGGACCGGCTTTTCTGGAGTCGTCGGAGACGGGTAGAAGCGCTCTGCCGTCAGGGCTTTCAGATCGAAAACCAGACCGCTGCGGACAGGGGCGCTGAGTTCGCCGATCCGTGTCCACATCGTAATGGCGTCGAAGGGGCAGACCTCGACGCAGAGGTTACAGTACATACAGAGGTTGTGGTCGATGGAAAAGGCAGATGGGTGACGATTCTTTCCCTTACCGGTCCCGGTCAGCTCGATACAGCGCGTAGGACAGATCCTCGCGCAGGCCTCGCAGGCGGTACATTTGAGCTGCCCGGTCGTCTCGTCGATCCTGAGTACGTGACGATTCAGCGCGCGCAACGGTTGTGTCCGCTGCTCATCGGGGTACTGGACGGTGATGGCTGGGGTGAAGAGGTACCGGAGTGTCACCCACAGAGAGCGAAGAATACTCGCGCTGCCGCCGAATAGATCTGAGAAGTAGCCTCCCATGGTATCCCCCTTACGCCGCCGCCAGGGGCTCGGGCAGGGTCGGCCGGCGGCCTGGTTTCGCACGCTCGCCGCGGGTGATCTGTTCCTGGAGGGTGAGGATGCCGAAGATAAGCGCCTCGGGCGTCGGTGGACAGCCCGGAACATAGACATCGACCGGGACGAGCAGGTCCACTCCCTTAACAACGTGGTACGCGTCGTAGTAGAAGGGACCGCCGGAAATCGCGCAGGCACCCATGGCGATCACCCACTTGGGGTCCGGCATCTGCTCATAGAGGGTCTTGATGCGAGGCGCCATCTTCTCAGTGACGGTCCCGGCCACGATCATCACGTCGGACTGGCGCGGCGACGGGCGGAAGACGCCGGCTCCCAGGCGGTCAAGGTCGAAGCGGGAGGCGCCGGTGGCCATCATCTCGATCGCGCAGCAGGCCAGACCAAAAGTCATCGGCCAAGGGGAGGACTTGCGGGCCCAATTAAAGAGCCACTCGACCGTCGTCGTGATGACGTTCGGCTCTATTTGTCTGTTGTCGAACAACCCCATGAGTTGTCTCCTTCGTATGTAAGCAGTCTGCTATCAGCACTCATACAAACGATTTGTGCCGACGGCTGACAGCTTCCGTACAGCCACTATCTTGCCACCGGCGTATCCGCCAACGGCATTCCCAACTCACCAATACTCTCGTACGTCACGCCTTCACATACCGGAACCGAGCGGGCGAGTTCATTCCACACCGCTTCTGTATTCCCTTCCACCAGGGGAAGTTCCAGTCGGCATGCGAGACGCTGCAGGAACTCGACAAGCGGAATCGCGCGACCGAATGGTTCCAGCGCCGGATGGAGGCGCTGAACCCGCCCCGCGAAATTTGTGAACGTCCCCTCCTTTTCGTAACAGCTCAATCCCGGTAGAACAACATGCGCCAGCTTTGCCGTCGCTGTCAAGAATAAATCGTGAGTGACAAGCAGATCCAGCTGCTTAAGCGAGTTCGCAACGGCGAACTCGCCGGACAGCGCAGCCACCAAGTCCTCCTCAAAAACGAGTAAAGCGGCCAGCCGACCTTCGGTTGCAGCGCCCAGCATCTCTCTGGTCCCCATCCCTTGGATCTTTGGGAGCAGTCCCAGAGTTCGCATCCCGACCGAGTCAGGATACTTATCGGTTCGCCGAAGCAGGTGATCTTCCGGCATATCGCCGCCGGGCTCCTGAGATCGCCTCACCCGGTAATCGATGTTTGGAATACCGAGTCTTTCTCCAAACAGTTGTCGAACGAGGAATGCCTCTTCATTGGTCAGCCGCGCCGATGCGACCACACCGATGGCCTCCGGCCCCTTCTCTCGGAGGATCCTGGCGAGGTCGCCGGCAATACGATCGATCGCCTCGTCCCAGCTCGCCGGCAGCAACTCACCATTTCGCTGTATCAATGGCGCACCGATCCGTCCCGGGTCCTCAGCGAAATGAAACCCAAAGCGGCCCTCGTCACAGATCCAGTGGCCGTTGACCTCATTGTTGACTCTCGGGCGAATGCGGAGCATCTGCGCGCCCCGCTCCTTATGCCGAACATCCACCGTGATGTTACACCCGGCACTGCACAGCCCGCATATCGACGGAACCTGTGTAATCAGATCCCATGGCCTGGCGGCAAAGCGATAGTCCCGGCTCGTCAGTGCCCCTACCGGACAGAGGTCGATCACATTTCCGGAGTATCCGTTATCCAGGCTTCGACCAGGAAAGAGGCCGATCTCAGATCGATCGCCTCGGCCGAACACGCCCAGCTCCGACGTCCCGGTCACATCCTGGCAAAATCGGACACAGCGCGTACACAGAATGCACCGCTCGGCGTCGAAGATGACAGAGGGGCCGATCGGCTGGTGCTTGATCCGATGGATCTTCGGTTCGATAAAGCGGCTCTCGCCGGGGCCGAACCTGAGCGTGTAGTCTTGAAGCGGGCACTCTCCGCCCTTATCGCAGACGGGGCAATCGAGCGGGTGGTTCAGCAACAGAAACTCGAGCACCGCATTCCTGGCCTTCTTCACGCGTTCGGAGGCCGTGAACACCTCCATCCCATCCGCAACCGGGGTGGCACACGAGATCACCAGCTTTGAAGTTCCTTGTACCTCCACCAGGCACATCCGACAACTACCCACCACGCGGAGCTTCGGATGATAGCAAAAATGCGGGATCTCGCCGCCGGTCTGCAGAACCGCCTCGAGAATTGACGTCCCGGCGGGAATCTGTATCGGCACACCATCAACAATCAGCTCAACCAACGTCTTTTTCTCCACCTTCCTCTGAGGCGCGCACAAGTAAATTCTTGCGCTCACAACGCACCGATACAACGCGCTTCTCACTGACTAAACTATAGTAGAGCCCCCAGACACTGTCAACTGCAAAGCCGCCCGTTTTACGCGCCTCGCATGCCCTCTTCCCGGCTTTGACCTTGACTTCGCGCCACACGAAGACTATCGTTAAGATGAAAAGAAAGTATGGAGTGGAGGCGAGGTGGAAAAGGGAAAGACTCGGCGTTTCAGAGCACTCCGGTGTCCAGATCGGGAGGCTGAGAATCATGGGTATTGCGGCAAGCGAATTTGAAGATGCATATGAGGACGAGGACGTTGATACGCATAAAGACGTTGAGAAGATATGCTGTGCAATCTTAACGGAGCCGATTCGAGAATTGGAATTGCGAGAGCCGATTTGCATCCATCCGGAATCCGCCGTGCGAGAGGCGATCACGGGGATGAACGGCGCCCGCGTCGGCTGCGTGCTGGTGACAGAGGGCGATCGGCTTATTGGGATCCTTACGGAGCGGGACATCCTGAAGAAGGTCGTCGGACAGCTCGACCTGGACAGTCCAGCCAAGCAGATCATGACGCCGAATCCTGAGACCGTGGGCATGGACGACGGGATCGCGTACGCCCTCAACAAGATGCACACCGGCGGCTACCGTCATATTCCGGTACTCGATAGACACGGCCGACCGGTGGGCGTCGTGTCGATACGGGACGTTGTCAAGTATATCGTCTCCCTGTTCCCCGCCGCAGTACTCAATGTGCCGCCCGAGCCCGGCCTCGCGGCGCGAGGGCTTCACGGTGGCTAGGGGACGATTAGACCATCATAAGAATGACAAGAATGAAAGGACCTAGATGAGCGAAATCGAGAGTACGCAACCTGCATCTGGAGTCCGGCACCGACCGATGAGCGAGTTGGAGACCGTCGTCGTCCGCTTTGCCGGCGATTCAGGCGACGGCATGCAGCTTACCGGAACGGAATTTACTAAGAGCGTTGCGCTGGAAGGGAGTGACCTGGCGACATTTCCGGATTATCCGGCTGAGATTCGGGCACCGGCAGGAACGCTTGCAGGCGTCTCGGCGTATCAGGTTCATTTTTCCAGTCAGGAGGTGTTCACCCCGGGCGATCAACCCGACGTCCTGGTGGTCATGAACCCGGCCGCACTGCGCATCAACCTGCCGGACCTGCCGCGCGGCGGCATCGTCATTGTTAATATCGGTACGTTCACTCAGCCCAACATTGAGAAGGCAGGATATACCTCAAACCCGCTTGAGGACGGCAGCCTTTCCGGTTACCAAGTGTTCGCGATCGACATCTCCAAGCAGGTCGCGCTCGCGCTGGAAGGGATGGGGTTGACGGCCAAAGAGGTCGGACGCTGCAAGAACTTTTACGCGCTCGGCCTCATGTTCTGGCTGTACAATCATCCGACAGAGCGCGAAGAAAAAAGTATCCGGTCCAAGTTCCAGAAGAATCCAAAGCTCGCCGAAGCCAACATCAAGGCGTTCCGGGCCGGCTACTATTATGGCGAGACTGCTGAGCTGTTTCCTTCTCGCTACGTCGTGCCCGCTGCTGTTATTGCGCCAGGCACCTATCGTCACATCACCGGAAACGAAGCCACCGCGATCGGCCTCGTCACCGCGGCGCAACTCGCTTCACTGCCGCTCTTTTACGGAAGCTACCCCATTACGCCGGCTTCCGATATCCTGCACAACCTTTCCATGTATCGCCACTATGACGTGACCACGTTTCAGGCTGAGGACGAGATCGCAGCAGTGACCGCTGCGATCGGGGCTTCGTACGCGGGCGCCATCGGCGTTACCGGAACCTCCGGTCCAGGCCTGGCGCTCAAGAGCGAAGCGATCGGCCTCGCGGTGATGGCTGAGCTTCCGCTGGTCATCGTCAACGTGCAGCGCGGCGGACCGTCGACCGGCCTTCCGACCAAGACCGAGCAGGCCGACCTCTGGCAGGCAATGTTCGGACGAAACGGCGAGTGCCCGGTGGCAGTAATCGCCCCGGCGACACCGGGCGACTGCTTCTGGATGGCCATTGAGGCTGTACGGATCGCCATACGCCATATGTGTCCGGTGATATACCTCTCGGACGGCTACCTGGCCAACGGCGCCGAGCCTTGGAAGCTCCCCGAAATCGCATCGCTTCAGAAGATTCGGGTAACGTTCAGGACCGACCCGCAGGGCTTCCACCCGTATCTACGCGACCCCAAGACGCTGGCGCGCCCGTGGGTCATTCCGGGCACGCCCGGCTTGGAGCACCGCATCGGCGGTCTTGAAAAGGAAGACATCACCGGTAATGTTTCGTACGATCCGCAGAACCACGAGAAGATGGTTCGGATACGAGCTGAGAAGGTCTCGCGCATCGTCGACGAGATCCCGGAGGCGACGGTCTACGGCGATCCCTCCGGCGACCTGCTCATCGTAGGATGGGGATCAACCTATGGGGCGATCACGCATGCGGTCAAGAGCCTCCACCGGCGGGGTCACCGGGTTTCGGCGCTCCATCTGCGTTACTTGAACCCGATGCCGACAAACGTTGGCCAGGTACTGGCGAGCTTTCGACGCGTGCTGGTCGCGGAAATGAACCTCGGCCAGTTACTGATGATGCTGCGGGCGCAGTTCCTGGTCGACGCGGTGGGGTTCCAGAAGGTCCAGGGCCGGCCATTCAAGGTCTCCGAGATCGTCGTCAAGGCGGAAGAACTTTTAGGTATGCGTGAACACGCCGAACTCTTCACGCACGCAGAGGCGGTATAACGATGCCTCAATGCAACCTTGAACACGCTCCCACACTCACACGTAAGGATTTTATCTCGGACCAGGATGTCCGCTGGTGCCCCGGCTGCGGCGACTATGCTATCCTGGCCAGCGTACAGCGGGTAATGCCGGACCTGGGTATCCCGCGCGAGAAAATTGTCTTCATCTCCGGAATCGGCTGCTCGTCGCGGTTCCCGTACTACATGAACACCTACGGATTCCATTCGATCCACGGACGGGCGCCGGCGGTGGCGACCGGCATCAAGATCACGCGCCCCGATCTGATGGTATGGGTGATCACCGGCGACGGCGACGGCCTATCAATCGGCGGCAACCACCTCATTCATACGATGCGGCGCAATGTCGACCTGAAAATCCTGCTCTTCAATAACCGTATTTACGGCCTTACCAAGGGTCAGACCTCGCCGACCAGCGAGCAGGGCGTAAAGACCAAATCTACGCCATACGGAGCGCTCGACCGCCCCTTTAATCCGCTTTCGGTGGCGATCGGGTCGTCGGCAACGTTCGTCGCGCGATCGATCGATATCGACAGTCCACATCTGCAATACGTGTTGCGGCGTGCCGCCGAGCACAAAGGCACGGCCTTCGTAGAAATCTACCAGAACTGCAACGTATTCAACGACGGGACATGGGAATCGGTCACCGACAAGGATGTGCGGAGCGACCGGCTGCTCGTCCTGGAACACGGTAAGCCGCTCGTGTTCGGCAAAGAGCGGAAGAAGGGCATCCGGATGCGCCCCGATATGTCCCCGGAGGTTGTCGAGATCGACGGCAATACGTCGGGACTATTGGTTCATGACGAAAGGCGGCAAGACGAGGGCTACCACTTCATGCTGTCGCGGCTCACGAGCCCGGAGTTCCCTCAGCCGATCGGCGTGCTACGCGCCGTCCGCGAGCCGACCTATGAGGAGTTGATTGCCGAGCAGGGCCGCGCCGTCACCCAGCAGCAGGGCAAAGGCACCCTTGAGAAGCTCCTATACGCCGGCGAGACCTGGGTGGTGTCGTAAGCAACCAGACGCAGCCAGTTCTCCGTATGCGAGGAGGGCAATGTGAAGCAGGTGGAGCCGCAGGTTTTTCTCCTGGCCAGGCCGACGATAGATGCCGACGGGCTCGCCGCCTATCTACAGGCGGTCGGCGCACCCGGGTGGTCAACCGATGCCCCGTCAGCCGCCGAGCAACTGATCGAGGTGGCGGGGCGCGCGTGCTACCGCTCGTTTGAACCGGGCCTCAATCCCAATGTCACCAAGGTGCGAGAGGGCAGCCAAGCCTACCTGGAGAATATCCTGAAGGTCAAGCACGGCAGTGTCCTGGAGCACGTAAGCTGGACTTTTGCTTTCTTCCATGTCAGCCGCGTCTTGACCCATGAACTGGTGAGACATCGCGCCGGTACCGCCATCAGCCAGGAGAGCCTGCGCTTCGTGCGACTGACCAATATCCCGGTGTGGCTACCGCCTGAGATTCGTGATAACCCGGAGGCGCGCGCGATCTTTGAGGAGGCGGTGGTCAACAGTGAGAAGGCACAACAGCAATTAGCGGACGTCTTACAGATTGAAGGGCGACCGTTTCACGAGAAGAAGGTCCTCACCTCCGCCATGCGCCGAATCGCTCCGGATGGTGTCGCCACGACCATCATCTGGACGGCGAACGCCCGGACGCTCCGCTGGGTGATCGAGGCGCGAACCACGCCGGGGGCTGAGGTGGAAATTCGAAGCGTCTTCGGGAAGGTGGCCGAAATCATGACCCGGGAGGCTCCCAACCTCTTCGGGGATTTTACCGCAATCCCCTTACCGGACGGCACCTGTCAGTGGCAGCCCGTTCACAGTAAGGTGTGAGCTACGCCCCCTTGGAGGCGATAGCTACTCTTCGACAATTATCCCTAACGCTTTTAAGAAAGACTCGACCTGCGCTTTCTTAATTCTCGTTGAACCGCCACGTCCCCAAAACTTCACGTGAAAGAGGTCGGCGTCAGTCAGGTGGGCGCCCGCCAAGTTGGTGCCCGCGAGATTGGCGTCGCGGAGATTGGCGCCCCTGAGGTTGGCGCCGGCAAGGTTCGCGTCGCGGAGATTGGCGCCCTGGAGATTGGCGCCCTGGAGGTCGGCATCCCGAAGGTCGGCGCCTCCGAGGATGGCGCTCGCGAGGTCGGCATCCCGAAGATTAGCGCCCTTGAGATCGGCGTTCATGAGGGCGGAGTCCCTCCTGACTGCTTCAACCACAGCATCACGAACCGACTCTTTCGCTGATTCGTACACAACCTTGTCGCTTTGGTACCAAGACACAATTCTCATGATAGCTACCTTTGGTTACCGATATTATGAATGATTCGACTAATACCGCTACCGCGGCCTATTCACACTCGCCCACTTCGGCCGCGGGTTCCCGCGCGGCCGCCATGGCTGCGCCTTCCCACACTGCCGCAGAACAGGAAACGATGAAACGGAAGTTAATATAATCGGGCTCAGCGGCGTGTCAAGAAAAAAATGACGTCCTCGAATGAGGTCGGGGGAACCGTGGCGGCCAATCGATAGATGAAATCATACGACCCTGAATACAGGCGCCATCTGTGCCGCACTTATTTCGCTTGACCATCGGAGGCCGATACCCTCAGAATGATTCCCTAAATCAGTCTCACCGAGCCTCAAGTGCCCGGAATGCGATATGGCCAGATTGATAGCGCGAGGAAAGTCGTAAACCGTACGATCTACCCAGGAGGAGAACCATGGACTTGATCGATCGCGCGAAAGCTAGCGTTGGACTTGTGATGGGATTCCTTGCGCTGTTGAACTGCCAGGCCGCGCCGGCCCAGGCATCGCCATCGGTCTCTTCCGGTTCCTTTGCCGCCCCCAACGCGGCCACTGAGGCCAGCCTGCTGACGACATACGGTAAGTTACCCATGTATTTCGAGGCGAACCAGGGTCAGACTAACCCCCAGGTGAAGTTCCTGGCTCGCGGTCACGGCTACACCATCTTTTTGACCGACACCAAGGCCATATTGGTCTTACGCCAGCAAAGCCCACAGGCCGGTCCCACGATTCTGCGGATGGAGCTTGTGGGCGCCAGCCCCAAGCGCCAAGTGGTGGGGATCGAGAAGCTGCTGGGTAGAATCAACTACCTCCGCGGTAACGACCCTACTATGTGGCGCGCCGATATCCCCACATACGCCAAGGTACGCAATCAAAGCGTGTACCCGGGTATCGACCTTGTCTACTACGGCAATCAGAGCCAACTGGAATACGACTTCCTCGTCGCGCCGGGAGCCGATCCTCAAGCTATCACCCTACGCTTTGAGGGAGCCAAGCAGCTCAACATAGGGACCCAGGGCGACTTAGTCATACACACCGAGGGGGGATTCATTCGTCTTCAGAAACCCATCCTCTATCAGGAGCTGGAGGGTACGAGGCGGGCGATTTCGGGCGGCTATATGATCAAAGACGCGCACCATGTCGGCTTCCAGGTGGGCGCCTACGATCCGGGCAGACCGCTGGTGATTGACCCGGTGGTGGCCTACTCCACCCTTCTGGGGGGAAGCGGCGACGAATTAGGCCTCGCCATTGCCGTAGATGCGAAGGGCCACGCCTACGTCACAGGAAGGAGCGAGTCGTCCGATTTCCCAACGTCTAAGGGCGCGTTTCGTTCTAAGCATGCCGGCGCTGCGGACGTGTTTGTAACGAAGCTCGCTCCCGACGGCGCCAGTCTCGTCTACTCGACATTTCTGGGCGGGAGTGGCGATGACTGGGGCCACGGTATCGCCGTAGATGCGGAGGGCCATGCGTACGTAACGGGAGAGACAACCTCCGCCAACTTCCCCACCACCCGCGAGGCCTTCAGTCGCAAGCACAATGGTGACAGGGATGCCTTTGTGACTAAGCTCGCCTCCAACGGCGCTCGCCTTATTTACTCTACCTTCCTGGGCGGGAGCAGCGAAGACTGGGGCCACGGTATCGCCGTGGACGCGGAGGGCCATGCGTACGTAACGGGTGGGACACGCTCCGCCAACTTCCCCACCACCCGCGAGGCCTTCAGTCGCAAGCACAATGGTGACAGGGATGCCTTCGTGACGAAGCTTGCGCCCAACGGCGCTCGCCTTATCTACTCCACCTTCCTGGGCGGGGTTCAGTATGATTGGGGTTATGGCATTGCCGTGGATAGCGAGGGTCATGCCTACGTAACGGGAGAGACAACCTCCGCCAACTTCCCCACGACGCCTGGAGCGTTCGATACTAAACCGTACAGCGACAGAGATGTTTTTGTAACGAAGCTCGCTCCCGACGGCGCCAGCCTCGTCTACTCTACCTTCCTGGGCGGAAGTCGGTCTGATTGGGGCCACGGCATTGCGGTGGATGCGAAGGGCCATGCCTACATAACAGGGGGAACCCTTTCCGCTGATTTTCCCACAACCCCAGGCGCGCGTGATACCTCCTTTAAGGGCCATGGGGACGCCTTTGTGACGAAGTTCGCTCCCGACGGCGCCAGCCTCGTCTACTCGACCTTTCTGGGCGGGACTGACTATGATGTAGGCTTCGGCATTGCCGTCGACGACGAGGGTCATGCCTATGTGACAGGAAGGACAAAGTCCCTCGACTTCCCCACCACGCCCGGGGCGGTCAATACCTCCTACAACGGCTGGGGGGATGCCTTTGTGACGAAGCTCGCCCCAACGGGCTCAGCCCTCGTCTACTCTACCTATCTGGGAGGCAGTCAGCATGATTGGGGAGAGGCCATTGCCGTGGACAAGGAGGGCCATGCGTACGTGACTGGAGGCACCAAGTCCTCCGACTTCCCCACCACGCCAGGGGCATTCAGTTCCACGCTCAAGGGGGATGGAGATGCCTTCATTACCAAGTATGAGTTTTAGCGCCTTCCAACCCACCAGGTAGGGGCGAAAGATGTTTCGCCCCTACTGCCCGATTCGTGTGGCTTCAGGGACCTCGACGAGCTGACCGGTCTTTACGTCGTAGATGTAGCCATAGACAGGAATATCGCGTGGGACCAGCGGATACGTCCTGATGCGGCGTACGTCCGCGCAGACACTCTCGACCTGGTCGGCGATGGTCAACCAGTCGATAAACGCGCCTTCCGTTGATCCAGGGCCTTGACGGGTATCATGCCATCCGCCGGCATCGATGGACGCAGTCTTCAGACTCTTAGTCAGCAACCCGCGCATAATTTCGTCGGTAAAGATCTCCATTCCGCAATTGGTGTGGTGGATGACAAACCATTCTCGGGTCCCGAGGAGTTTATAGGAAATCACCAGCGACCGAATCGCGTCGTCGCTGGCGCGACCACCCGCATTGCGGATCACGTGGGCATCCCCTTCCGAGAGTCCCGCATACTTCGCCGGATCGAGCCGCGCATCCATACAGGTCAGAATGGCAAACCGCCGCCCCGGCGGCATGGCTAGTTTGCCCTTGTCCCCAAAGTTCGCGGCATAGGCCCTGTTCGCGGCGAGTACCTCGTCCAGAATTTTACTCATGACACACCCTCCTCTGTGACCGTAGTTGAAACATTATCGCATCGCGCCCCTCGTACAATTGTTCGGTTGATGAGAGTGTCAGGCAACACGTTGGTCAGCGACGCGGACCGGGACCCATGCCTCCTGGTCCCATTCCGCCGCCTGGTCCCATGCCTCCACCCATAGCAGGCGGCTGATCCGGCAGCGTGATGCCACGCTCCTTGGCGCGCGCCTTCATTTGCTCATGAAACTCCTTGCGGATTTGCTCCCGCTCCTCCGCAGTCTTGGCTGCGCGCATTTTTTTTCGATGCTCTGCGCGTTCTTCTCGTGTCATTAATTCGCGGCCACGCACCCACTCTGATCGGCTCTCCGTCTTCACGGCGTCTCCCGGTTTCGCCTCGCTCTGAGCCGGCTTGTCATCGGCCGCAAACGCGAATCCGGCGGACAATACCATTATCGAAACCCACGAAAACAGCTTGACCATCTTTTTCATTACGATTGCCTCCTTTAAGTTTGGGTTGGTTCCTGATTTCTCGCGCCACCGCAACCCGTTCGGTGGTCGCGCCTCACCATTGAGTGCCGTAGGCTTGGATGAAAGGCATATAGCCCCTCAAAACGGGTGAATCAGGGTCAGCGGCGCGCGCCCGTGTTTCCGATAGGCCGAAAAATCGGAGTCTAGTGTAAATACTGCGTGGTTTTCATATAGCTCGGCCATGCGCACGATGCAGGCGTCAGCGAGAGACATCGGGCGATCACGATACTTGCGATGAAGCGCCCGCAGCGCCATTATCTGTTCGTCGATGTGCAAAGCCATTCGAAGAGCGCCATTTTCCAACAGCTCCCACAAGGCCTCCGGGGCTTTCGGCAACCGCGCTAGCAGGAACATCGCTTCCGCCAGCACCGGTTCACACACCAACAACGGTGCCTCCAGTTCAGCGACCCGCTCCACCACCCACGCATGATGTCGCTCGGCCCGGTCGAGCAACGCCACCAGCGGGCCGGTATCAGCGATGGCGACGCGCATGGCGGCCAAACCCTGCGAGGCGTTTCGGGTTGGAGGCAAGGTCCGAAATGCCGGAATCCACCACTCCGCAGGCGTTCTGCATAAGCTCCCGTAATGTGGGCCGTGTGACCCGTTTGCGGGGGCTCTGGATCACCAAACGCAAACCCTCCTCCACCAGCTCTCTAAGCTTGCGCCCACGCAAGGCCGCCTCGGCTTTGGCGTGCCGGTAGAGATCATCCGAAATTTCGACGGTGGTCTTCATGACTTTCTCCTTCCGCACGCGTTGTGTGTTGTAAATATATCTTTACAGCTTTCCATATATCTGTCAAGACCGACTTTTGTGTTTTTTCGCGTCAAGCACTCAGTTGAATGCGATAATGAAATATGAGGTCTTGTCAAGAGGTGTGCAAACAAAAGTTAGGCGGCAACCCTCCACTCGTGCTCCATCACCCGGACACCATTGACAAAGGTGGCGCCGTGATACACCTCCTGCAACAACTCCGGGGCGTGCAGT
>JAGWQH010000081.1 GCA_028870115.1 Candidatus Methylomirabilota bacterium | reverse complement strand
CGATCCGGGCTGGAAGCTGCTCAAGGATCGCATCAAGCCGGATATAGTCCTTGACCCCATCCAGCTCTTGCGTAAAGGTGCCGACCCAGTCAGAGACCATCGATGCCGTCACCTCCAAATGAAACAGCAGGCCGTAGACGTGGCGACCAATCGAGAAGGCCTGGCACTCATAGAGCGTTGACCTGGCGAGATTGACCGCCCCTGGCGGCGTGTCGAAATACTCGCCGTGCCACTCGAACACCTCAATCGACTCGGGAAAGAGGCCGAACAGCCGATCGTGTCGCGCCGCCATGGTAAGATGGACCTGGTACCAGCCGATCTCCTTACGCGACCCCTGACGAATCGTTCCGCCGGCCGCCTTGGCGATGAGCTGTGAGCCAAGGCAGATGCCCAATGTGGGAAAGTCGAGTGCCAGCGCCTCCTTCAGAAGTCGATCCTCTGCCCTCAACCATGGGTAGTCGGCTTCGTCGTTGACACTCATTGGCCCGCCCATGACCAGGAGCCCGGCAAACGGCGACAGGTCGTCCGGCGCCCGATCACCCTCGTACAACCTCACCGTCTCCACTGGCCGCTTCTGCGCTTGGAGCACGTCCAGGAAGATGCCTGGGGTCTCACACCCGATGTGCTGAAACACCAGAACTGGCTTCATTCGCCGTTCTCTATGCCTTTGTGAGGCGTGCCTAGGTTCGCCATGGATGCGCTGGAAGATCGGATAGTCCAATGACCTCAACGCCAGCCTTTGCGACAAGATGGTCGTTCTCAACCGAACTGCCGCTTACTCCAATCCCTCCAATAAGGATGCCGTCTCTGTTCACAATGGGAAGGCCTCCAGGAAAGGTAATTAATCCTTCATTGGAGTGCTCAATCCCAAACAGTGGACCGGCGGGCTGCGAAAGCTTGCCGATCTGCCCCGTGGGCATCCCGAAGAAACAGGCGGTCTTGGCCTTTTTGATAGCAATGTCGATACTTCCCACCCAGGCATCGTTCATCCGAGCAAAGGCTTTCAGACTGGCCCCGGAATCCACGACCGCAATACACATCTGGGTGCCGATTGCCTCAGCTTTTTTCATGGCAGCCTCAACGGCTTGCTGCGCCTCTTCAAATGTCACATGCATGGTCGTCTCCTCCCGTCAGAGTCTCATATGGGG
>JAGWQH010000080.1 GCA_028870115.1 Candidatus Methylomirabilota bacterium | reverse complement strand
CGGACATCTTGCGCTACCCTCGCTACTCTTGTTCTAGCCGTGTACCTTCAAGATACCATTAAGGTGATCGGATTACGCAATATTGCGTAATCCGATCAAATCGGCCACCCATTCCGATGCCAGTACAGGTTAGTGTTGTAATCTGCACTGCAATGCCGGCCAGCACTGCTCTCAAAACGGCTGTCGTAGCAATGTCAATATGTCAGGCTAACAGCAACGTGAAAATGTCAGGGTGCGTGCGCATAGCGTTGAGCTGCGGTCGTGGTATCCGGCCCATACCTCGATATCTCCCGACGTCCGTTCGTGCGATGTAGGCTAATGGTGCAAGCTGTTGTGGAGTCAAACCGGGCAAGACGGTCGTGGTGGAAGTAAATGTCCACCGAACCATCCAGGAGCACGTGGACATCGACGCCTTGATGAGCCCAGGAGACGAAGGGCGAGCGCTTGGGCAAGGGCAGGACGACCCCCTGGAACGCCACCGTGTTGTCCTTGGCCACCACCCGCCGGTACTTGAAGCAGAGGGTCTGGATGAGGCGCGACCGGTCGACCGGTCGCCAGGCTGGCACGGCCTCGGCGGGAGCCTTCGCGAATCGGCGGTTGTGCTGGGGGAGGACGCGCTCGAGAACGGCCTGGGCCTCCGCCGGGGTCGTGGCGTCCGCCAGCCGCAACTCGCTGACCAGCCGGTCCTGGAAGGTCCCCCCCACCCGCTCGACTCGGCCCTTGGCCTGCGGGGAGCCGGCCGGGATCAGCGTGATGCCCAACTCGTGCAAGGCTCGGCCCACCTGCGTCAGGGGCCGCCGACCCGCGAGCTGCTCCTGCAGCGTCGGCGCCCGGTCCGTCCAGACGATGGAGTGGCGATCGGCATAGATCGCCTGGGGCAGACCTTGCTGCCGACAGATGTGCCAGAACAGCTGCCGGGAGGCCCACGTGTCAGCGGGCATGCAATAATCCCTACTTGTGGGCATCGAAAATTCCCTACCCCTATCGCTCTCCCAACAAGGAGACAGGACGATGACCGCAGGCAGGACCACCTGTAGTACCCTCCCGGCTACACCCTCTAGCCAGGAGGTCCCAATGATCCGAGCAGCACTGTGGGAGGAGATGCAACGGTTGTTCACTGTCGAACGGCACTCGAAGGCGGCGATCGCGCGGGCGCTGGACCTGGACGTGAAGACGGTCCGGCGCTGTCTGCGGCAGCCCGCCTGGCGCCCCTACCAGCGGGCTCCCGAGTCTGAGACGCTGCTCACCCCGCACCGCGCGTTTCTGGAAACCCGGGCGCCGGCCGTCGACT
>JAGWQH010000079.1 GCA_028870115.1 Candidatus Methylomirabilota bacterium | reverse complement strand
TTCCTCAAGGCCTTGCAGGCTGAGGGCAAAAGGGAACGGCGTTGCGGCGTAGAAAGCGCCCTGAATACTTCATAACTTAGACCGGATAGCGGAAGGTGTCAACCTCGCTATGAGTAGGCAGATCGGCTCCGAAAGATCACTCCAA
This sequence comes from Candidatus Methylomirabilota bacterium, assembly GCA_028870115.1. Lineage (NCBI taxonomy): Bacteria > Methylomirabilota (SeqCode) > Candidatus Methylomirabilota bacterium. The sequence continues at coordinate 904 of JAGWQH010000079.1, read as the reverse complement.
GCTGTTCAGGTCTTGCTGGGCCAAAGGCTCGGGGCCCTTCGGCCAGCGCGCGGTCTTCTCCTTTGCCCTCCCCTGCTGCTTGTGCTATAAGGATGCGATGCTTTCCAGAAGGCACTTCCTGACCTCTCTTCTCACGCCAGCCCTCCTGGCCCTAGTCCCGGACCTGGTCAACGCACAGGAGGGGGTGTTTCTTTCTGAGGAGGAAGCCCCCAGGGCGGTCTTTCCAGAGGCGACCCAGTTCGAAAAGAAGGTCATCCCGTCAACAGAGGCCCTGCGGGAAAAGATGAAAGCCCTCCTCGGCCGCACGCGACCCTCCATCTGGGAAGATGCCTATGTCACCTACCTGGCGCGTCGGAACGGTGAGCACCTCGGCTTTGCCGTCATCACCGAAGAGATCGGTAAGCACCGACCCATCACGTTCATTGTCGGCATCACACCTGACGGTAAGGTCAAGGATGTCGCCCTGATGGTCTATCGCGAGATCTACGGAGCAGAGGTCCGGGACCGGCGTTTCATGCGCCAGTATCATGAGAAAGACCTCGCCGCACCACTCGCTCCCTATCGAGATATTGTCAATATCGCTGGAGCTACCCTCTCGGTCCAGTCGATCAGCCGAGGAGTCAGAAAAGTTCTGGCCTTGGCCCAACTCGTCCTCCTCAATGGGTCCAATCGACCATGAGCATGAAAGCCTACGCCCCCTCACCTTCATTCTCTCCCCTAGTTGGGGGAGAGGAGTCTTCTTTACTTCCCCTCGCCCCCGGGTACCCCTTGGGTGCGGAGAGGGCGAGGGTGAGGAGGATTTTAGAACCGGTGCCGATACCTCTACGAGAGATCCATTATGTTATGGGAACACTGCTGGAGATCACGCTGTATCATCAGTCACCGCAGAAGGGAAAGCGGGTGC